>NZ_JBSFWD010000008.1:0-204226 GCF_053592655.1 Streptosporangium sp. NPDC002607 | reverse complement strand
CTGAGAGCGTGATCTCGGTGGCGTTCAGCCCGGACGGCAAGACCTTGGCCAGTGCCAGTGGCGACATGGTGCGGTTGTGGGATGTGGGCACGCGCCTTCAGATCGGCGCGCCTCTGAGCGGCAACACCGGCGCGATCTTCTCGGTGGCGTTCAGCCCGGACGGCAAGACCCTGGCCAGCGGCGGCGGCGACAGGACGGTGCGGTTGTGGGACGTGGGCACGCGCCTTCAGATCGGCGCGCCTCTGAGCGGCAACACCGGCGCGATCTTCTCGGTGGCGTTCAGCCCGGACGGCAAGCCCAGGAGCTTCAACATCGGCGCGATCTCTTCGGTGGCGTTCAGCCCGGACGGCAAGACCCTGGCCAGCGCCAGCGTTGACAAGGTTGACAATACGGTGCTGCTGTGGGACACAGCCACGCGTCGCCTCCTCGGAGCCCCGCTCACCGGCCATACCAATGAGGTCACCTCAGTCGCGTTCAGCCCCGATGGCAAGACTTTGGCCAGCGCCAGCGAGGACAAGACGATACTGCTGTGGAACGTTGCTCTGCCCACAAATCTCTACGCAGCAGCCTGCGCCATCTCTCCTCGGTCTCTCCGCCGAGAGGAATGGAACCTCTACATACCCGGCGAGAAGTTCCAGCAGGTATGCCCCTGATCTCCTTGGTGCTAGCGCAGCCCAACGGGGTTTGGTGATGACGGTCTGAAATGGCCCCACTCTGACGGCTTGGGTGCTAAAAGGTGGTCGCAACACCTGACCCTGAGGGAGGAAGTGCCGGACGATGCGGCAGCCAGGACGTTCTGGCATCGGCCAGGAGGTTCGCGAAGCCGGTACTGAGAGAAAACCGGTGAGGGCGTCGTACCGTGCGCAGAACTCCTCTCCTTGGGCATCCGAGTTATGGCATTCGCCCGTGCGCCTGTCGTCAGTGGACCAACTGCCTGACCAGTGCCTTGGCTGTGTGCTCGTGCCGCTCGGGGTGGTCGATTCCCCTCGGCCCCTCCTCGACGAGCATGATCAGATACAGGTAGGCGCGGTAGAGGGCGAGGCGGGCGCGGGTGTCGGGGGTGAGGTCCAGGTGGCCGCCGGCCTCGCGGTAGCCGTCCAGCAGGTCCGCGTCCTGTTCGGCCGTGCCGAACACGTCGACCGAGACGAGGTCGGCCACCGGATCTCCCCAGAACGCCCGTTCGTGGTCGATCAGCGCCGCGATGCGCGGTGGTCTGCCGTCCGGCTCCAGCAGCACGTTTCCCGGCCAGAGGTCGAAGTGGACCAGCGTGGGGGTGACGACATCGTCCAGTAGGTGCGCGCGAGCCCGTACGACGCTCGCGATCTCGTCCACCGGCCACGGCAGGACCGCCCGGAACCGGACCGCGTCGGCGAGGACACCGTCGACCATGGAGAGAAACGCCTCCCGCCAGGTCGGCGCCGTCATCTCGGCCAGTTGCGGGTAGCCGAAAGCAGTTCCCCTGATCCGGTGCAGCGTGGCCAGGTGCCGGCCGAGCTCGAAACGGAGACTTCTCGTGTCCGCCTCGGCCAGTGGTTCCGCCAGCTCCGACCAGGCCACGCCGTCGATCGCACTCATGATCAGGTACGGCAGCGGCCCGTCGAGGTTCGCCTGCCACAGCCGGGGGATCGGCACCCCGGTGGCGGCGGCGAGCTCGTAGAAGAGGGCCTCCGTCCGGATGATGTCCCGCTCGTAGGTGAGCAGCTCGACGTCGGCGGGAGGGCCGAGCTTGAGGACCAGCTCGCCGCCGTCTTCGAGCCGCGCGCGCCACAGTGCCGCGAACGAGCCCGCGTCAAGCTCCCGCAGGGAGACGGGCCACTTTCCCAGAGCCTGGAAGATCAGGTTTGCGGTCTCCGTCGTGGACAGTCGCCGCTTGGTCTTTATCTCCATGAACGATCATCCATCATCATCTTCGGCGAGGGAAGTGCCGGTTTCACCCAGTGGGGGAACCGCTTTCCCGTCATGGTTCCGGTGTTCGAAACGGTCAGGGCCGGGCCGTCGCCTCGACGGGGCCGAGTGCCGGGTCATCTCCAGGCGCGGCGTCGCAGCAGGAGCCCGGTGGTGGCGGTGAGGATGAGCAGGGAGCCGGTCAGCAGGAACATCCGCCCGTCGGGCCCGCGCTCACCGCCGCCCCCGGTCGCGGCGGGCCCCGACGGGGTCTGTTGCACCCTGCCGTTCCCGCCGACCTCCGGTTCTGTCTCCGGCTCCGTACCCGTATCGGTCTCGGTCTCGGTCTCCGTCCCCGTCTGGTCGGCCGCGGTGACCGTGAGGGGGTAGGTGGTCAGGGCGGCCTGGTTCTGGACCGCACACTTGATCGACGGCGCGTTGGCGGCGGTCCCGAAGTTCAGGGCGGCCGGCCGCACCGTCGCCGTACCCGCGTTGGACGAGGTCGTACTCAGGCTGACCGGGGCCGTCGGCAGCGGGATGACCTGGTTCGCGTCGACCGTACCGGGCGTACCCACCCCGGTGGCGGAGGTCAGTCCGGTGAGCCCGCTGATGGACGCGTACGCGTACAGGCTGGTGTCGGCGGTCAGTCCCGTCGCGGGTGCCTTCAGCCCGGTGCCGTCGGCGTAGGTCCCCTGCCAGCCGATGCTCATCTGCTCACCCGTCGTGGCGGCGGCCGGCATCGTCATCTCGACCTTGACCTTGATGTTCTGTTTCTCGGTCGCGCCGGTGGTGGTGCACTGGTACTCCACGACGTCGGTGATGACAGCCGAGCTCTGCCGCACCTCGCTGACGGCGGCGCCGGCCGGCTGGAGGAAGAGAACCAGGCCGCCGGCCAGGACGGTGACGGAGAGAACGGATCGGACGCGCAAGGCGACTCCCATTGCGACAAACGTGGCATTTGGGAAGACGTACTACGAAGTTATCCGGTTGTCACCATGTCCGTATCCGGACAGAAGTGCGCCCCCGCTCTTGGGTGAGGCCGGTTGCCCACCTTCCCGGGTGGCCGGCACGGCCCCTCCGCTCGGCGTCGACCACGGGTGGTACCACCGCGTCGAGCTGTACCAAAGGTCCCAGCTCACCGGCCACTGGCACGTTGCAAAACCGGCCTCAGGGAGCGTTCCCTCAAACACGCGGGCGGTTACCTGGAAGTGTGAGAGCCGTTTCAACCAGGTTAATCAGCCTCTTGACAAGTTTTGGTAAGCGAGAGCAATCTCGTGGTGGGAGAGCGCTCCCTCACATCCGTCAGCGCCCAGCAGTACAGAACCCGAGACCCTGACCACCGGTCCACCCCCCTCCACAGAGACCTGGAGTCTCGCCATGGCCTCGCTCCGCCGATGGTTACCGCCCCTGACCGCTCTCCTGACCCTGACCGCACTCCTGCACCCCCTCCCGGCCACCGCCACCGCCCGGGTCGCGGCCCAGGCCGCCCCGCCCGTCGATCCCGCCAGGTTCCAGCAGGTCACGCTGGCCAAGGGGGTCGCCGAGGTGGGAGAGCCCATGTCCATGGCGGTGCTGCCGGACCGCTCGGTCCTGCACACCGCCCGCGACGGCACGATCCGGATCACCGACGCCGCGGGGACCACCAAGGTGTCGGGCAAGATCCCCGTCTACTTCAACGACGAGGAGGGCATGCAGGGCGTCGGCATCGATCCCGGCTTCTCCTCGAACCGGTTCGTCTACCTCTACTACGCGCCGCCGCTCTCCACGCCCCCGGGCAACGCCCCGCTCGACGGCACCGCGGCCGACATCGCGCGCTTCGACGGCGTCAACCGGCTGTCGCGCTTCAGGCTGAACACCGACGGCACGCTCGACGTCGCGAGCGAGAAAAGCGTCCTGGAGGTGAAGACGAGCCGGGGTTTCTGCTGCCACGTCGGCGGTGACATCGACTTCGACGCCGCGGGCAACCTCTACCTCACCACCGGCGACGACACCGAGCCCGGTTTCAACGACGGCTACGCGCCACTCGACGACAGGGCGGGCCGCAACCCCGCACTCGACGCGCAGCGGGGCGCCGCCAACACCAACGACCTGCGCGGCAAGGTACTCCGCATCAAGGTCAACGCCGACGGGTCGTACTCGATCCCGGCCGGGAACATGTTCCCCCCGGGAACGGCGAACACCCGGCCGGAGATCTACGCGATGGGCTTCCGCAACCCGTTCCGGATGAGCGTCGACAAGGCCACCGGCGTGGTCTACCTCGGCGACTACGGCCCCGACGCGGGCACCGCCGGCGCCAGGGGGCCGGGCGGCCAGGTCGAGTTCGACCGGATCACCGGGCCGGGCTTCTACGGGTGGCCGTACTGCACAGGCAACAACACCCCCGCCGAGACCTACGCCCGCTACAACTACGCGACCGCGACGGTCGGCGCCAAGTACGACTGCGCGGGCGGTCCTGAGAACACCTCGCGCAACAACACCGGCCAGGTCAAGCTGCCCCCGGCCAAGGCCGCCTGGATCACCTACGACGGCTGCTCGCTGCCGGAGTTCGGCTGCGGCGCGGAGTCGCCGATGGGCGGTGTCGTCTACCGCTACTCCGCCGCGCTGAACTCACCGATCAAGTTCCCGCAGTCGCTCGACGGGCACTTCCTCGCCGGTGAGCTCCAGCGGCAGTGGATCAAGGACATCGAGGTCAACGCGGACGGCAGCCGGGGCACCATCCAGCCCTTCCCCTGGTCGGGCACGCTGGTGATGGACATGGCCTTCGGCCCGGACGGCGCCCTCTACGTGCTCGACTACGGGACCGGCTGGTTCAACGGCAACGAACACTCGGCCCTGTACCGCATCGAGCACATCGGGACCGGCGGGCGGGCGCCCATCGCCAAGGCGTCGGCGGACCGCGTCTCGGGGAAGGCGCCGCTGACCGTGGCGTTCTCCTCGGCGGGCAGCTCCGACCCGGACGGCGACGCGCTCACCTACTCCTGGGCGTTCGGTGACGGCGGCACCTCCACCGCCGCCAACCCCACCCACACCTACACGACCGACGGCACCCGTACGGCCACGCTGACCGTCAGGGACAGCACCGGCCTGACCGCGACGGCCAACGTCGAGATCAACGTCGGCAACACCGCGCCCACGGTGCGGATCGACCTCCCGCTCAACGGGCAGGTGTTCGGCTTCGGCGACGCCGTGCCGTACCGCGTCACCGTCACCGATCCGGAGGACACGACGATCGACTGCGCGAAGGTGAAGATGACCTACATCCTCGGTCACGACACCCACGGCCACCCGCTCGCCACGGCCAACGGCTGCTCGGGCACCATCCAGACCCCCGCCAACGGCGAGCACGACGGGGCCGCCAACCTGTTCGGCGTCTGGGACGCCGAGTACACCGACTCCGGCGGCCTCACCACCCATGCCCAGCACGTCACCCAGCCGAAGAACCGGCAGGCCGAGCACTACACCACCTCCCAGGGCGTCGCCCTGTTCGACAAGCCGACCGCGCACGGCGCGAAGACCGTCGGCAACATCGAGAACGGGGACTGGATCGCCTTCGACCCCTATGTCCTGGCCGGAGTCTCCAAGATCACCGCCCAGGTCTCCTCCGCCGGAGCCGGCGGGACCATCCAGGTCAGGGCCGGCTCGGCGACCGGGACGCTGCTGGGCACCGCCACCGTGGCGCCGACGGGCGGCTGGGATACGTTCGTCGACGTCTCCGCCAACCTGACGGGTGCCCCGGCCGGCACGACCAAGCTCTTCCTGGTCTTCGCCGGGGGCGCGGGCGCGCTGTTCGACGTGGACGACTTCACCCTGACCACCGGGACGCAGCCGCCCACCGGGACGCTGCTGTCGTCGGGACGTCCGGTCACCGCCTCCTCGACGGAGGGCGCCGGATTCGCGGCGGGCAACGTGGTGGACGGCAACCTGGGGACGCGGTGGTCGTCGGCGTTCTCCGACCCGCAGTGGATCTCGGTGGACCTGGGTTCTGCCCGGCAGGTCAGCCGGGTGAAGTTGCAGTGGGAGGCCGCGTACGGCAGGGCCTATCGGATCGAGACGTCGACCAACGGTACGACGTGGTCGCAGGTTTACTCCACGACCGCCGGTGACGGTGGGGTGGACGATGTCACCTTCGCGGCGGCGAGTGCCCGGTACGTGCGGGTGTACGGCACGCAGCGGGCCACCGCCTGGGGCTACTCCCTGTGGGAAATGGAGGTCTACGGTGCGTAATGTCATCGCGGTCATCACCGCGCTGCTCGTCGTCACGATCGGATTGGGGGCGCCGGCCATGGCAGCGGACCCGGCCTACAAGGTGCTCGTCTTCTCCAAGACCGCGGGGTTCCGGCACGACGCCATCCCCGCGGGCATCACCGCGCTGCGCGGGCTGGCGGCCGAGAACGGCTTCACCGTCGACGCCACCGAGGACGCCGCCGCCTTCAGCACGGCCAACCTGGCCGGATACCGGGCGGTGGTCTTCCTGCTGACCACCGGCGACGTGCTGAACGCCGCGCAGCAGACGGCGTTCGAGTCCTACATCGCGGGCGGCGGCGGATACGTGGGCGTCCACTCGGCCGCCGACACCGAGTACGACTGGGCCTTCTACGGCGGCCTCGTCGGCGCCTACTTCTCCTCCCATCCGGCCATCCAGCAGGCGACCGTACGGGTGGAGGACCGCACGCACCCCTCGACGGCCCACCTGCCGGCGACCTGGGTGCGCACCGACGAGCTGTACAACTACCGCACCAACCCTCGCTCCGCCGCCCACGTGCTGGCCACGCTGGACGAGTCGACCTACTCCGGCGGGTCGATGGGGGCGGACCACCCGATCGCCTGGTGCAGGCCGTACCAGGGCGGCCGGGCCTGGTACACCGGACTCGGTCACACCATCGCGTCCTACACCGAGCCGAACTTCCGGGCGCACCTGTACGGCGGGCTCCGCTACGCGGCCGGGGTCGCCCCCGCCGACTGCGGCACCGCCCCCACCCCCACGCCGACTCCCACGGTGCCCCCGGGGAGCGTGCTGCTGTCGTCGGGGCGTCCGGTCACCGTCTCCTCCACGGAGAACGGGTCGTTCGGCGGGAGCAACGCGGTGGACGGCAATCTCGGGACGCGGTGGTCGTCGGCGTTCTCCGACCCGCAGTGGATCTCGGTGGACCTGGGTTCTGTCCGGCAGGTCAGCCGGGTGAGGTTGCAGTGGGAGGCGGCGTACGGGAAGTCCTACCGGATCGAGACCTCGACCAATGGCACGACGTGGTCGCAGGTCCACTCCACGACCGCGAGTGACGGCGGTGTGGACGACATCACCTTCGCGGCGGTCGGTGCCCGCCACGTGCGGGTCTACGGCACGCAGCGTGCCACCGTCTGGGGCTACTCCCTGTGGGAGATGGAGGTCCACGGCAGCTAGGAGTCGGGATTCCCGCGGATCTCACCGGTTTCGCAGGTTCGACAGGTGGGAATCCGTTGACGGCCGGTTGCCCGGCGTTGGACGGCTCATCATCGTGCCGCTGGGAACCGCAGCGGCAGCCACACGTACCGGGTGACCGCCGGCCCCTCGGGCCGGCGGTCACCCGGTTGAGAGACAGGAGGTGGTCCGGATGTCCTGGATCGGTAGGACGGCGGTGCGGCCGGTGCCCGGCAGGGGCGCGGGAGGCCCGGCGACACCCGGCACCCACATCGTGGTCCGCGACTCGATCCGGCCGGTAACCGTCCGATGACCACCGCCGCGGCGTTCGCCATGCAGCCCCGGCTACTGCCCGAGCTCTTCCCCCCCGACCTGCGGCACCGGCTGTCGCTGGTGACGCGGGTGGACGAGCGAGTGATCGAATCCTTCGACGGGCCGCTCGACGTGGAGATCCTGATCACCGGCTGGGGGTGTCCGAGGATCGACGCGGACGTGCTGGCCGCGGCTCCACGGCTGCGGGCGGTCGTGCACGCCGCCGGCAGTGTCAAGGGGCACCTCACCGCGGAGGTGTTCGACAGGGGCGTCGCGGTCTCCTCGGCGGCCGAGGCCAACGCGCTGCCGGTGGCCGAGTTCACCCTGGCGATGCTCGTACTGGCCGCCAAGCAGGTGATCGTCAAGGCGCGCGCGTACTCCACGCGGGGCTGGTCGGGCGATCCGCTGCCCGGAGTGGCGACGCCGAGCGAGGGCGGCGGCCTGATCGGAGCGGTGGTCGGGGTCATCGGCGCCTCCCGGGTCGGGCGGCTGGTGATGGAGCGGCTCCGCGACCACGGCGCGCACATCCTGCTCAGCGACCCGTACATCAGCCCCGCCCAGGCGGCGGCCCTCGGGGCCAGGCCGGTGCCGCTCGACGATCTCTGCCGCGAGGCCGAGCTGGTCACCGTGCACGCCCCCGCGCTGCCGGAGACCCGCGGGCTGCTCGACGAGCGCCGCCTCGCGCTGCTGCGCGACGGCGCGGTGCTGGTGAACACCGCCCGGGGCTCCCTGATCGACACCGACGCCCTGGTACGGCACTGCGCCACCGGTCGCATCGGCGCCGTCCTCGACGTGACCGATCCCGAGCCGCTGCCCCTCGGGCATCCGCTGCTCGCCCTGCCGAACGTCCTGGTCACCCCGCACCTCAGTGGAGCCAGGGGCAGGGAGCTGCGCCGCCTGGGCGAGTTCGCGGTCGCCGAGGTCGAGCGGCTGGCGCGGGGCCTTCCGCTCCGCGGCACCGTCCGGCCGGCGGATCTGGATCGGATCGCCTGACGTCCCGGCCGGCCGGGCTCGCGTACCTCGCCGCGCGGACCCATCTCCCTGAAGTAGCGCACCGGCGAACCCGGCCCCGGAGGTCCGGCGCTGCCGTTCGTGCCCACCAACGCCCTGTGGTCACGCACCGGCGCGGCCGGAGGCAGCCGTGGCTGACGAGCTCGCACTGCGGCAGGCGGTGGTGGCCGCGGTCGCCAAGGCTGCCGGACGTGCGCCACGCGACCGCGCCGATCCGGGTCTGGACCTGTGGAATGACCTGGGCCTCGGTAGCCTCTCGCTGCTGGAGCTGATTCGAGACCTCGAAAAGCGGTTCCAGGTGACCATCCCGGATGAGGACACCGGCCAGGCCCACCCGGTCGGCGACCTCATCAGGATCATTCAGCGTCTCGCGGGCTCCGACCCGCCCGCGGGCCCGACCAGATAGGCACACGATGACGGAACGACTCATCGAACCCCGCGGGCGCGGGTTCCTGCTGTTCGACTCCCACCCCGCCGGATGCGAGAAGATCGTCGGCGACATGTGGGATCGCGTCGCCCCCGCGATCCCCGGCAAGAAGGCCGAGCGCCGCCCGGTCGCCCTGATCATCGGCTCCAGCGCCGGCTACGGGATGGCGGCCACGATCGCGGGAATCCGTCGCTACGGCCTCGACGGCGTCGGCTTGTGCTTCGAGCGCCCGCCCACCGAGCGTCGCACGGCCACCGCGGGCTGGTACCGCACCATCGCGACCGCCGAACTCGCGGCCAAGGCCGGCCGCGACTGGTCGTTCGTCAACGGCGACGCCTTCGCCGACACCACCAAGGAGCAGGTACTCGACCTGCTCGCCGAACGGTTCGGCGGCATCGACTACCTGATCTACAGCGTCGCCGCACCTCGGCGCACCGACCCCGTCACCGGGCAGACACACCAGTCGGTGATCCAGTCCCTCGGGGCGGGGTACAGCACCAAGACCCTGGACGTCAGCGGAGACGAACCGGCGCTGAAGGAGATCTGGGTCGAACCGGGTAGCGACACCGAGCGGGCCGACACCATCAAGGTCATGGGCGGCGAGGACTGGGCGCTGTGGGTTGACGCCCTGGCGGGCCGTGGCCTGCTGCGCCCGGGGTTCACCACCGTGGCCCTGTCCTACATCGGCTCGCACCTGACCGCGCCGATCTACCGGGACGGGACCATCGGTGCGGCCAAGGCCCACCTGGAGGAGACCGCGCTCACACTGAACGGCGGCCTGGCCGAGGTCGGCGGGCGGGCCATGACATCGGTCAACGGCGCCGCCGTCACCCAGGCATCCACCGCGATCCCCGGCATCGCCCTGTACGTCAGCCTCCTGCGGGGCGCCCTCGGCGAGGCCATGCAGTCCCCGCTTCAGCAGTCCGTCGAGCTGTGGGACCGGCTCACCGGTGCCCAGGCGCTCGACCTCGACGACCAGAGGCGCATCCGCCTGGACGGGTGGGAGTTGCACCCGCTCATCCAGGAGCAGGTGACCGAGCGGTGGGAGGCCGTCGCCCCCGACAGCATCGGCGACCTGGCCGATATCGACTGGTTCACCGGCGAGGTGCGCCGCCTGTACGGCTTCGACGTGCCCGGGGTGAACTACAGCGCGCCGAGCGAGCCTGACCTGCTCTGGCCCACCCCCACCGAGTAGCGACCGACCGGAGGAGACGTGGCAGCCGCCGCGGATCTTCGACCGGTTCGCCTGCCCGGAGGTCCTGGAGCACCTGCGCGACCCCGGTCGCCTGGTCAAGGCGCCCCAGGACACGGACGGTGGCCCCCTGCGCGCCGGGATCCGGAGCGCATGAGTTGACCTCAATCATGCTTGAGGTTGCAGGCTGGGCGGCGGCGTACACGAGTGGAGGGGAACCCTGTGAAGGCAGCTGCTTTTTTCGAGTTCGGCGGTCCCGAGGTACTGCGGGTGACGGAGCTTCCCACGCCCGAGGCGGGCGAGGGGCAGGTACGGGTGCGGGTCAGGGCCGCGGGCGTGCAGCCGTTCGACCTGGCGATCAGGGAGGGGTGGACTCCGCCGGGAGTGGACGGGGAGCTGCCCCGGGTGCCCGGCAACGAGTTCTCCGGGGTCGTCGACCAGGTGGGAGCGGGGGTGGCGGGGGTCTCGGCCGGGGCCGAGGTGCTGGGCTTCACCCTGCTCAACGCCTATGCCGAGTACGTGGTCGTGCCCGCAGGGAACGTCACGCCCAAGCCTGTGAACATGCCCTGGGAGGTGGCGGGCGGTTTCACCGCCGGGACCCAGACGGCCCACATGGCGCTGCGGCAGCTCGGGGTGGGGGAGGGCGACACGCTTCTGGTGCACGCCGCCGCAGGCGCGGTCGGCACCGCCGCGGTCCAGCTCGGCCGGCTCTGGGGGGCCACGGTGATCGGCACCGCGCGGGAGGAGAACCACGACTACCTGCGCGAGCTCGGCGCGATCCCGGTCGCGTACGGCGAGGGCCTGCTGGAGCGGGTCCGCGACCTGGCGCCCGGCGGGGTGGACATGGTGCTGGACGGCGCGGGCGGTGAGGCGTTCGACATCTCCCTGGAGCTGGTGAAGGGGGAGCGCCTCCTCACGCTCGTCGAGCACGGCAGGGCCGCCGAGCTGGGGGCGCAGCGGACCAGGGGGGAGCGGCTGGCGTCCCGCCTCGCCGAGCTCGCCGCCCTGTACGCCGAGGGCAGGTTCGTCTTCCCGGTGCGCGGCACCTACCCGCTGGAGCGGGCCGCGGACGCGCATCGCGAGCTTGGGACCAGGCATGGCAGGGGCAAGGTCGTGCTGGTCATGGACTGAGGCCGGGGCTTCCGGGGGGAGGCAGGGGCGCCTCCGGGAGCTGGACCGGGCACGGCAGGGGCGAGGTCGTGGACCGAGGCTCAGGCCTCCGGGGGAGTGGGGGCCCGCCGGTCGCGGGCCGAGGCTCACCAAGGGCGGGCTCGTCCTCCCGGTGCGCGGGACCCACCCGCCGGGGGCTTGGGATCGTGCTGGTCAGGGATCTGTATCCTCGTTCGACTGGCATTATGGGACGGACTTTTAGTAAGGTTTCTTGTTAATAACGTGCTATCCGTCGGCTCGTTGGACATGTCCTGCCTCCATTCCCCAACCCAGGAGGAGTCCACGTGCATCTACGACACAAGGTGGCCACCGGTGCCGCCGCGGCGCTCAGCGTAGGGTCCCTGCTCGCGCTGCTGCCGTCCACCGCGGCGGTCGCCCACGGTTCCATGTCGAACCCGCCCAGCCGGGCCTACGTCTGCAAGACGGAGGGCCCGGAGACCCCCAAGTCCGACGCGTGCAAGGCGGCCGTCGCGGCCGGAGGCACCCAGGCCTTCTACGACTGGCACGAGGTGTCCCGGCTCGAAGCCGGCGGTAACCATCGCCAGATCATTCCCGACGGCCAGCTCTGCGGCGCCGGGCGCGACAAGTACCGGGGGCTCAACCTCACCAGGGCCGACTGGCCCGCCACCTCGGTCTCCCCGGGACCGCTGACGGTCACCTACCACGCGACCGCGCCGCATGCGAACAGCAACTTCGAGTTCTACATCACCAAGCAGAGCTGGAACCCGACCCAGCCGCTGCGCTGGTCGGATCTGGAGCACATCAGGACCTTCACCAACCAGAACCCCAGCACGTTCACCAACTGGACGATCAACCTCCCGCAGCGGAGCGGCCGCCAGCTCATCTTCTCGATCTGGCAGCGCATCGTGGGCAGCACCGAGGCCTTCTACACCTGCTCGGACGTGAACTTCGGCGGGGGAGGCAATCCCAGCCCCACGCCGACCCCGACGGTGACCCCCACCCCGACCCCGACTCCGACCCCGACCGTCACCCCGACGAGCCAGCCGGGCGGTACCTGGCAGGCGGGCGCCGCCTACGCGGCGGGCGCCACGGTGACCTACGGGGGCGTGACCTACCGGTGCCTGCAGGCGCACACCGCGCTGGCGGGCTGGGAGCCGCCGAACGTGCCGGCTCTCTGGCAGCGCGTCTGACCCGTTGACGTCCGGCCGGGACGAGCCGTCCCGGCCGGGCGTTCTCCCCTGAGGTCCCGCACCGGTCCGCCGGCCCGGCGGGGAGGGCGCCGCGCGTACGAGGCCCGGTCCTGGCCGCCACCGAACAGCACACCGAACAGCACACCGAACCACGCGGCACCGTGCCGCGCTTCCTCCCCCGGGGCCAGAGTCCGGGGTCTCCAGCCTGGAGGTATTCGATGAGACGTGCGGTCCCGGTGGTCGTACTGGGCGTCCTGCTGCTCGCGGGCTGCGGTGCCCACAGCATCCAGGAGCTTCGGGGCGGCGCATCCGGTCACGCGGGGCACGGCGCCGCCGCCCAGAATGCCGACCAGAGTGCCGACCAGAGTTCTGATCATGACGCGCACGATGGGCACGGCGCGGGTCAGGGGGTGCCCAGCCCGTCGCCCGCCCCGCCGACGGGTACCGCCGAGGGGGTCGCCTTCAACGCTCCCGACGTGATGTTCCTGCAGATGATGGTGCCGCACAACGCGCAGGTGGTGCGGCTGGTGCGGCTGGCACGGGAGCGGCAGGTCCGCCCCGAGGTCTCCGAGCTCGCCGAGGCGATCGGGGTGACCCAGGAGCGCGAGTCCAGCACCATGTCCGGCCTGCTGGCCGCCTGGGGGCAGCCCGCGACGGCGCCGGACGACGAGCACGCCGCGCACGGCGGGATGCCCGGGGTGAGCGATGAGGAGGTCGCGGCGCTCATCGCGGCGCCCCCGGCCGAGTTCGAGCGAAGGTTCCTCGACATGCTCATCGCCCAGCAGGACGACGCCTCCCAGATGGCCAAGGTGGAGGTCGCGACCGGGCTGCACGCCAAGGTCACCGAGATGGCGAAACGCGTCGATGTCTCGCGTACAGCGCAGATCGCCCAGATGTTGGCTTTGCGTGACAAGTAAGGATTTGTCCCTTTCCCCGTTTCTGTGAGATATTTCCTACCAGCTGTAAGGGGAATTAGGGGAGAATCATGCGCAAGATATTTGGGATCGTGGCCGGACTGATCCTGGCCGGGACCCTGGCCGGATGCGGGGGGACGTCCACCGACACGGCCCAACCGGCCGACGGCACGCCGAAGGCCGATGCCCCGCTCAAGGTCGGGGTCAACCCCGTACCCCACGGCGAGGTGCTCAAGTACGTCAAGGACAACCTCGCCGCCGGCGCCGGGCTGAACCTGGAGATCGTCGAGTTCACCGACTACGTCCAGCCCAACACCCAGCTCGACGAGGGCAACCTGGACGCGAACTACTTCCAGCACATCCCGTATCTGGAGGAGTTCTCCAAGGGTAAGAACATCCAGCTCAGCTGGGTCGCCCCGGTCCACATCGAGCCGCTCGGCCTGTACTCCAAGAAGATCAAGAACGTCTCCGAGCTCGCCGAGGGCGCCCAGGTGGCCGTGCCCAACGACGCGAGCAACCTCGGCCGTTCGCTCAAGCTGCTGGCCGACAACGGCCTGATCACCCTCAAGGAGGGGGTCGGCGTCAAGGCCACCGAGCGCGACGTCGCCGACAACCCCAAGAAGCTGGAGTTCAAGCCCCTTGAGGCCGCCCAGCTGCCCCGCTCCCTGGAGGACGTGGACGCCGCGATCGTCAACGGCAACTACGCCCTGGAGGCCGGGCTGCAGCCCGCGACCGACTCCCTGCTCCTGGAGAAGGGCGAGGGCAACCCGTACGCCAACGGCCTGGTCACCGTCCCGGCCAAGGTGGACGACCCCCGGATCAAGAAGCTCGCCGAGCTCCTGGCCGGCCCCGAGGTCAAGAAGTTCATCGAGGACAAGTACAAGGGTGCGGTCCTGCCCGCCCAGTAACCGATTCTTCGCCGAGAACCCACGGGCCTGACGACTTTTCCGAAGTCGTCAGGCCCGTGACGTCCATTGGGATGCCGTGGTCGGCAGCTGTCTCCGCCGGGTGACGTTTGGGAGCCGTGTGGGGGATAGGGGGGATGCGTTGGCTCGAAGGAGGAGATCCCATGACCATCGCAGGCGGCATCATTCTCATCATGCTCGGCGCCATTCTCACCTGGGCGGTCGAATTCGACATCGCCGGGTTCGACATCAACGTCGTCGGTGTCATCCTGATGATCGGCGGTCTCGCATGGCTCCTGTTCGCCGTGTACCGGCTCAGCATCGCCCGCCGGGCGGTGGCGGACTCGACGGCCACCACCGTGGTCGAGGACCCGGTCGCTCATCGTCGCGTCTACGAGGAGCGGCACTACAACGACCCCCCGGTCGTGTGAGTGTCGTGTGAGTCAGGTACCGGTCCGGAAGGGCAGGCGTGTCTTCCGGTCAATCGAACGGAGGGCGAGACGTTGAGCAGGGTCGTATCCCGCAGTGTGAGCGCCGCGAGTGGAATGCTCGGTGGCGCGATCGCCGGAGCAGTCTTCAAGCAGGTCTGGAAGTTCGCGTCGGGCAAGGACGACGCGCCCCAGGCGACATCGGATGAGTACGGCTGGCGAGAGGTTCTCGTGGCGGCTGCCATCCAGGGAGCGATCTTCGGTGTGGTCAAGGCCGCGATCGACCGTTCCACGGCACACGGCATCCACAGAGCCACCGGCAAGTGATCACCTGCCGGGCCCTCCGGGGCCCGGCACCCGATCCCCGGCCGAAGGTCCCCGGTCCCGTCGACGGGACCGGGGACCTTTCTGGCTTTCCGTCCTGATTCCGGGACCGGAGAGCCGTCAGGCGACGCCCGGGTACGAGCGGGCGCCGTCCTTCCGCCATGCCGGGACGCGGGAGGAGATCACCTCCGCGTACACGGCGGCGGTCCGGTCGGCGATCTTGTTCCAGTCGTAGTCGGAGCGCGCCCGGACGGCGGCGGCGGTGCCGTACGCCGCCAGCAGGCCCGGCGTGGCGAGCAGCCGGCGCAGCGCACCCCCCAGCGTGCGCGGCTCGCGAGGCGGGATCAGCAGGCCGGTGACCCCGGGGACGACGGTGTCCAGGTGCCCGCCCACCGCGGACACCACCACCGGCACCCCGCAGGCCATGGCCTCCACCGGCACGATGCCGAACGGCTCGTACCAGGGCATGCTGACCACGGCGTCCGCCGAGCGCATCAGGACCGGGACGCGCTCGCGGGCCACCTTGCCGAGAAACCTGACGCGGTCCGCCACGCCGTGCCTGACGGCCACCCGCGAGAGCCTGCCCACCTCGGGGTCGTCCGGGTGGCCGCCGGCGACGAGCAGCCTGGCGCCGGGGACGTGGGCGAGGGCCTGGACCGTGGTGTCCACGCCCTTGCGGGGTACGGGACGGCCGATGGCGAGCAGGACGGGGCCCGGACCGAGATCGGCACGCGGGCCCACCGGGGTGAAGGAGCGCACGTCGACACCGCAGGGCACGACGCTCGTACGGCGGTGCGGCACGCCCATCCGGCGCAGTTCCGCCACCTCGTCGGCGCAGGTCGCGACGACCGCGTCCGCCTGGTGGGCGATCATCGCCTCGATCCCGAGGCGCTCGCGCGGGCTGGTGTCCGCCGCGCCCTGGTGGCGGAGCTTGACCGTACCGAGGGCGTGGAAGGTGTGCGCGATGGGGACGTCGACCTCCCTCGCGGCGACCAGGGCCGCCAGGCCGCTCATCCAGAAGTGGCTGTGCACCATGTCGGGCGGTGCGGCGTTCCAGCGCCTGGCCAGCCACAGGCCGAAGTCCGGCATCCAGGGGAGCAGGTCGTCCTTGGACAGGATCATGGCCGGGCCGGCCGGGACGTGGACCACCGTGACCCCGGGGGCCAGGGCGACCCTCTCCCGCTGGAAGGCGCACTCCCTGCGGGTGTAGACCGTCACCTCGTGCCCGCGCCCGGCGAGCGCGATGGAGAGGGCGGCGACGTGGACGTTCTGGCCTCCGGCGTCGGCTCCGCCGACGGTCGCGAGGGGGCTGGCATGCTCTGAAACCATGGCGATCTTCATAGGCACGTCTCCACCGAGTTATGCGGGGCAGGCGTGCCCGCGTCCTGGGCACAGCGGCCTCCTCTGCCCTCAGCGGGGGTTTTAAACGTGTTTGACCTTGGGTTCCACGGGAAGGCGAGCCTTTTTGGACGGAAAGGAGTTCGACGATGGAGGCTCCGCAGTACGTCGCCGCGCGTGTGCAGCGCGCGCTCGCCGAGGACGAGAGAACCACGGAACTCGGCGTCCGGGTGGATGTCCGAGGTGATCAGCTCTACCTGCGCGGCCAGATCACCAGCGCCGACCGCCGCGAGCTGATCGCCAAGGTGGCCGGGGAGGCGGCTCCCGGGCTGGTCGTCCACAACGAGATCGATGTCGTGAGCGTGGTGGAGCCGGTAAGGGAGGAACAGCTGTGAGCGCGCTGCGGATCGCGGCGGTCGGAGACGTGCACCTGGACGAGAGTCTCAGGGGGGATTACCGCAGGCGGCTCGACGGCATCGAGGATCGAGCCGACGTGCTGCTGCTCGCCGGCGACCTGACCCGGCACGGCACCATGGAGGAGGGGGAGATGGTGGCGGACGAGTTCCGCGACCTGTCGATCCCGGTGGTGGCGGTGCTCGGCAACCACGACTACCACTCCGACCGGCCCGCTGAGATCGCCGCGCTGTTGCGCGGGGCCGGGATCGAGGTCCTGCACGACGACGCGACGGTGATCGACATCGACGGGATACGGCTCGGCGTGGCCGGTGGCAAGGGCTTCGGCGGAGGGTACGCGGGCAAGTGCGCCAGCGACTTCGGTGAGCCGGAGATCAAGGCGTTCGTCGGCCACACCAAGCGGATCGCCGATCGCTGGCGGGTGGCGCTGAAGGAACTGGAGGCCGACTACCGGGTCGTGCTGTCCCACTACTCGCCGGTCAAGGACACCCTCGACGGGGAACCGCTGGAGATCTACCCCTTCCTCGGCAGCTACCTGCTGGCCGAGGCGGTCGACGCCGAGGGCGCCGACCTGATCATCCACGGGCACGCGCACGCCGGTACGGAGAAGGGCGTCACCCCGGGCGGCATCCGGGTGCGCAACGTGGCGCTGCCGGTGCTGGGCCGGGCGTACGGGGTGTACCTCCTTTGAACTCCTCCCCGGCCTGAAGGCCGGAGATTCTCCCGTCGCGTCGCGGTTAAGCGGCGCGCGGGGGTTGACGCTTCGCAGACCGGGTAACCCCGAGGTCTCCACGTCCTGACACCACAGTTCCTGCGGCGTTGTTGATGTTGATCGCGGCGTTGGTGTCGGCATGCCCGACCCATCCGCACGCGGGGCTTGTGCAGGTGAACACGGTTTTGGCGCGGCTGGCCGGGTCGCGGTGCCCGCACTGGTGGCAGGTCTGCGACGTGCCCGGGGCGGGCACCTTCACCACCATCCCGCCGCGATCACGGGTTTTGTACTCCAGCAGGGTGACCGTGCGAGCCCAGGCCTCCCCGGCGATCGAGCGGTTCACTCCGGCCTTCTGTGCGACGTTCACGCCGGGGTTCTCGACTGTGCCCTTGGCAGAGCGGACCATGTTCGTAACCTTCAGGTCTTCCACCTTGATCACGCTGAAGGTGTCGGCGAGTTCGGTGGTGGTCTGGTGCTGCCAGTCCACGGCTCGGCGCTTGGCTGTCGCGCGGGCCTTGGCGATCTGGTCGTAGGTGCGGGTCAGCCGTTTGGACGTGGGCCGGCCGAAAGTGCGTGTGCGGCGCTGGCGTGCGGACTTCTTCTCCAAGCGGCGCAGGTGTTCCTTCTCGCCGCTGGTGAGCCAGGGTGCGTGCTCACGCATGGTGGTGTCCGACAGGGCCAGGGCGACGTTGATTCCCCGGTCGATCCCGACCTGCGGGCCAGGGTGGCAGACCGGGGCAGGCACCTGGCGTTCGGTCCGGAACACGAGGTGCCAGCCGTCGGCTTCTTTGACCAGGCGGGCTCCGGTGATCCGCCCGGCAGGGCCGCCCTTGGTGACGCCGGGCAGGTCCTTGGTCCACCGAAACCGGACCCGCCCGACCTTGGGCAGGTTGATCGCACCCCACCGCCGGTTAATCCGCATGATCTGCAAATCGCGGGCCTGGGGGACGTCCACGGCCAACCGGGACCGCAGGCGGCCCTTGAACGTGGGCCGTTTCGCCGGGTGGTCGGGGTCGAGGAAATTCGCCCACGCCTGCCGATACGTTTTCAGCACCGCTTGCGCCGCCTGGGCGGGCAGTCGGCCCATCCAGTCGATCTCGCGGCGGGCCTGCCGGATCGCCGCGTCGCAGTCCTTGACCGAGGCCAGACGGCCCTGCCGGAAGGTGAAGTACTCATGCAGCAGGTTCCACAGGGTGCGAGCGGTGTGCGCCTGACCATCCAGCACGGCCACCTGGGCCGTGCTCAGGTCGAGACGCGCCACGTGCGCCCGGGTCTGCTTCACCAGTTCCACGCGCTCATCGTATCGTTTGGTTTATGTCACCGCGCTGGAATCCGAACCCCGACGTCCGGACGGGACGCCATGTCGTTTATCACCTTCACGCGCACTTGGTGTTCGTCACTAAGTATCGACGGGGGGTGTTCACGAACGAGATGCTGGCCCGCTGCGAGGAGATCATGCGGGAAGTGTGCGCGGACTTCGAGGTCGAGTTGCGTGAGTTCAACGGCGAACACGACCATGTCCATCTGCTGATCCACTACCCGCCGAAGGTCGCCCTGTCCAAACTGGTCAACAGTCTCAAGGGCGTCTCCGCGCGGCTCCTGGGCAAGGAGTATGCCGCGCATGTCCGCAACCATCTGTGGGGTGGACACTTCTGGTCCGGGTCCTACTTCGCCGGATCAGTCGGCGGCGCACCGCTCACGGTACTCAAGCAGTACATCGAGCAGCAGCAACGCCCACTGTGACCTGCGGGTGAAGGCACGCTCGCGCCCTGGCGGGCACTCCCGCGCGGGCCTTCACCCCCGGCCTGAAGGCCGGAGCACTGGCCCGCATTTCGGTAGATGGGCGCCGCCCCTCTCCCGCACCGCCGGTGGCGGGGAGGGGTGGACATGAAGAAGCGGGCCGGGGAGACCCGGCCCGCGAGGCTTCTTGGGAGTTCGGGGCGACTTGTGTTCCTACGAGCGCGAAGCTCGCGTCGAATGGCCTGCCGGCTCAGAACCGACAGTGGGCTGACAAGTGGGCTGACACTGGACAGGTGCTTTCGCGAGCGCGGGGCTCGCGTCAGACATTGAAGATGCTCACACCCCCGGGGCCGATGAGGAAGCCGAGGACGATGAGGACGATCCCCCAGAGGAGGTCGCGACGGGCCAGGATCACATAGATCCCGGAGATGACGAGGATAACTGCGATGATCCAAAGTAAAGTAGCCATAATCGGCCTCTGCCCTCACAACTCATGACTTAACATCCTCGTCATCCTCTGTTCGGTATAGATCGATTATTGGCTGAACGAACCACAGCCAGGCGCTGGACAGGGCCACGGCCCCGCCGAACACCGCCGCCGGCCAGGCGTTGATGACCGTCTCCGCGACCAGCGCGACCGAGCTCGTCATCGCGATCGCGAGCCCGGCGGCCCCCGCTATGCCGACTCCGTTGGCGCGGTGCAGCATCTTCTCCTTCAGCCCGGTCCGGAACAGCAGGCGATGCTGGGCGGCCGGGGTGATGAAGCAGACGGACGCGATGGCGGCGCTCAGCAGGGCGATGAAGAACAGCCAGTGCCCCAGGACATCGACTTTGTTGAAGCCCGCAGCGAACGGCAGCGTCAGCAGGAAGGCAAAAAGCACCTGCACGCCGGTGACCGCGACGCGCAGGCCCTGTAAGAGCTCACCGAGCTCGCGATCGACGCGTTCCTTGCGGGTTTCTCCAGGATGGGGATTTTCTCTTTGCGTATGTTCGACCTGAACCATACGCCCCGTTTACCCGAGTCAAAGTCCGGCATGCCTACCGTGGATGTTATGGGGTACGCGTGAGCCATGGGCAGCCACAGTCATGAGGTCACGGACGCAATCCTGGAAACGCTGAAGCGGGCGAGCAGCGGGCTGAAGGAGGCGGATGTCAGGTTCGCGCTCGCCGGAGGTTGTGCGGCGTACGCGCGCGGGGCCGCACCCTCGCTGCACGACGTCGACTTCGTCCTCCCCGTCGAGGACGTGCCGCTCGCGCTCGAAGCGCTGGGCAAGCTGGGCTTCGAGACGGTCAAACCGCCGGAGGACTGGCTGGTCAAGGCATTCGACGAGGGCAGGCTGGTGGATCTGATCTTCTCGATCTGCGATCATCCGATCACCCCGGAGCTGCTGAAGCGGGCCGAGCCGATGAAGACCTCGGCGGTGATCCTGCCCGTCCTGGAGGCCACCGACCTGGTCATCTCGTGGCTGCTGCCGTTCTCCGAGCACACCTGCGACTACGGCTCGCTGCTGCCCCAGGTCCGTGCCCTGCGCGAGCAGGTCGACTGGAACCGTGTCGCCGCCGTCGTGCAGGACTCCCCGTACGCCTCCACCTTCCTCACCCTTCTCGGGCGCCTCGATGTCATCCCCGACTCCCTCGACTCCTCGGGCGACCCGGCCTGGCCCTGAAGTGCCGTCGGGGCGGCACCGGAAACGAGAGGGGCCCCGCCGGGTGGCGGAGCCCCTCTCGTCGTTCAGCGTGCCGGATCAGACGGTGCCCGGTCCGCTCCCGAACGGGAAACGACCGTAGTACTCGCCGACGCGGTCCCGGTAGGCGGGCTCCTTGAAGTTGGCCTCGTCGAACTCGGGCGCCTCCTTGATCTCGTGCTTGGTGCGCGCGACGTAGACCTTCTTCTCCTGCGGGTCGATCTGGGTCACGGTGCTCGCCGGCAGGAGGACCTTCTTGCCGAAGATCCACGGGCCCGTGTCGATGACGAGGTAGCTCTCGCCGACCTCGTACGTCGCCTCGTCGACGGAGCCGATCTTCCCGTCGGTGGCCTCCACGTGGTACCCGGCGACATCGAGCGTCCTGTCCTGGCCGTACACGTCGGCGCGGTAGTTCCAGAGCTCAGGCTGCATGGTTGAACATCTCCCTTGACTTGGATTCTCCGGGCTCCGGTCAAGTACCCGAGCGAGGGGCCCTAAACGGGGTCCGTCCAAGTCAGCCGGTACGGAACACCGCCCTGCCCTTCTCGAACCGCAGGTCGCCGCGCGATTCCGCGCTCCCGCCCCGCCCGGCGAAATCGCAGCCGGCACATGTTCGTTGATGCTCATATGTCGGCGTATGTACGGACTACAGCGCCGGGTCCGGTACCCTTGTGGAGGTCGGGCGCCGCTAGCTCAGTTGGTTAGAGCAGCTGACTCTTAATCAGCGGGTCCGGGGTTCGAGTCCCTGGCGGCGCACATCGCATGTGATCGGCGCGTTTCCCCTCCATCGGGGAGACGCGCCGGTCGCGTTTACGCCCTGATGCGCGGCCTGTGTTCGCTCCAGCGCCATCCACCCGGCAGAACGACCCCTCGACGGTCCGGACGCCCGTGGCACACCCGGCGAGACCGGAGAAGATGCCGCGGGAGGTGCTTCTCCGAGGCCGGGATGCCGTAGACCGGCAGGTCAGAGGCCGCAAGGTTAACATGGTGAGGGCTTCGGAAACATTTCGGAAACATATTGACCCCACTGTGTGGTACAGCCAACATGATGGCCATGGTGAACCGGTTTCCTGAAGCTCGACGCACGACGATCAACGATGTCGCGTCGCTCGCCGGAGTTTCCAAGGCGACCGTGTCGAAGTTCCTGAGCGCGACCGACTACTACATGTCGCAGGAGACCCGGGCCAAGATCGAGCGCGCCATCGAGGAGCTCAACTACCATCCGAACGCGCTGGCCCAGGGACTTTCGAGCAGACGTTCCTACGCGATCGGCGTCGTCGTGGCGAGCATCACCAATCCCTTCTACCCGGAACTGGTGGCCGGTGTGGAAGAGGTCATCGACCCGGCCGGTTACACCCTGTTGCTGGGGGCGATCGCGGAGAGCAAGGCGAAGGAGGCCGCGGTCGTCCGCACGATGATCCAGCGACGGGTCGACGGAGCGATCATCGCCTCGGCCACCATGCGGGACGGCGGGGTGCAGCAACTGGTCAAGGCCGGGATCAACGTGGTGGTCGCCAGCCGGGAGCTCGCCAAGCCGGTGGCCGACACCGTTGTGATCGACAACCGGATGGGCGGGCGGCTGGCCGCCGAGCACCTCCGTCAACATGGCTTCGAGCAGGCTGTCTACCTGACCGGCCCGCTCGACGTCCTGGCCTTCCGGCACCGGCTCGAAGGGTTCCGCAGCGTCTACGGCGAAGCCGATGGACCGCTCCACATCGCGCGCAGCAGCGAGCTCTCGGACGCCACCGAGGCGGCGGCGAGCCTGCTCGCCGGGCTGCGCCGACCGGCGGCGGTCTTCGCCGCCAGCGACACCCTGGCCGTCGGGCTGATGACGGCGGCGCACTCACTCGGAGTGAGCGTCCCCGAGGACATCGCACTGATCGGATTCGACAACGTCTGGGTCGGCCAGGTGCCGGGCGTCTCGCTCACCACCGTGGACAGCAAGGCGCGGCAGGTCGGCGCGGTGGCGGCGGGCATCCTCGCCGAGCGCATCGGCAGGCACCCGAGCGGCAGTCCCGGTGGGCGTACCCCGCCGGAGCGGCGCGTCCTGGCGCCGGAACTCGTCGTCCGCGGATCCTGCGGATGCCGGCGGACGGCGACAACGTGAGAGTCCAGCACGGCCCCCAATCAGCACGGGCTTTTGGGAAACCGGTTTCTATCCATCCATCCCCCTCAGAAGGAAAGCAGCAATGAGGAAGACAGCAGCTATCGCGTTGGCGTCGGTCCTGGCGCTCGGTGTCTCGGCATGCAGCTCGGCGACGTCCGCCGAGGAGTCCGGCGCCGGAGGGTCGTACACCTACACCAGCGACCAGGAAGGCGTGAAGTCGCTCGACGGCGTCGCCCTGGCCTCGACCATCGGTGAGCTCAAGCCCGCCAAGAAGTATCGGGTCGCGGTGATCCTCAAGGCCCTCACGAACCAGTACTGGCAGGGCATCCAGAAGGGCGCGAAGGCCGCCGCCGACAAGTACGGGGTCGAGGTGACCATTCAGGCCGCGAGCAGCGAGAAGGCCCAGACCGAGCAGCTCACGATCGCCCAGACGCTCGTCGGGCAGAAGTTCGACGCCTACGTGGTGGCTCCCGAGAGCACCTCCAACCTGAACCCGGCGCTCAACCAGATGCGCTCGCAGCAGGCGCCCGTCGTCAACGTCGACGACGCCCGTGTCCCCGCGACCGTCTTCATCGGCCCGAACCACGAGGAGAACGGCATCCAGGCGGCGGACGAGCTGGCGAAGCTGTTCCCCGACGGCGGTGAGGTCGCGCAGGTCGAGGGGCAGTCGGGCTCCAGCGCCGCGATCCTGCGGATCAAGGGTTTCAAGGAGGGCATCGCCAAGCACTCGAACCTCAAGCTGGTCGCCAGCGTCCCCGGCAACTGGGACGCGAACGCCTCCTACGCCGCGGCGCAGCAGATCATCCGGCAGAACCCGAACCTCAAGGGCATCTACGCCAACAACGACACGATGGCGATCGGCGTCGCCAAGGCCGTCCAGGAGTCGGGCAAGAAGGTCGCGGTGATCGGCACGGACGGTGTTCCGGAGGCGATCTCCGGCGTCCGGAACGAATCGATGGCCGCGACCGTCAGCCCGCTGCCCTACTACGAGGGCTTCTGGGCGGTCGAGTCGGCCATCGGCCTGCTGGAGGGCAAGGAGATCGCCCCCT
Source organism: Streptosporangium sp. NPDC002607 (assembly GCF_053592655.1). Classification (NCBI taxonomy): domain Bacteria; kingdom Bacillati; phylum Actinomycetota; class Actinomycetes; order Streptosporangiales; family Streptosporangiaceae; genus Streptosporangium; species Streptosporangium sp. NPDC002607. The sequence goes on along the minus strand of NZ_JBSFWD010000008.1, from coordinate 180,068 downwards.
GGGTCGTCGCGCCCGCCCAGCTGATCACCAAGGAGAACGTGGACCAGTTCTACGACACCGAGGGCCAGGTCATCACGGACCTCTACAAGTGACCGTCGGGTGAGCCTCTCCCTTCGAACCACGTACCGATCGAGATGATGAGATGACGACCGACCGGCCCATGCTGGAGATCAAGAAACTCAGCAAATCCTTCCCCGGCGTCAGGGCCCTGCACGAGGTCGACCTGACCGCCTACCCCGGTGAGATCCACGCCCTGCTGGGCGAGAACGGCGCAGGAAAGTCGACGTTGCTGAAGACGCTGTTCGGCGTCCAGCAGCCCGACAGCGGCGAGGTCTGGTTCGAGGGGGAGCGGCGCTCGTTCTCCCAGCCCAGTGACGCCCTGCACGCCGGACTCGCCATGGTTCACCAGGAACTGAGCCTGGTGCCGCAGTTCACGGCGGTCCAGAACGTCGTGCTGGGACGGGAGAAGGCCCGTGCCGGGTTCATCGACTGGCGTGAGGCCCGCGAACGGGCGGAGAAGTCCCTCGGACGGCTCGGTTTCGACGCCCGGATGGACATCCCCGTGCGGCGGCTCAGCGTCGCCCAGCAGCAACTCGTCGAGATCGCCCGGGCGCTGGCCGTCGGCGCGCGCCTGATCATCCTGGACGAGCCGACCGCCTCGCTGACCACGCAGGAGAGCGAGCAGCTCTTCGCCCTGCTCGAACGGCTCCGCGCCGAGGGCCGCGGCATCATCTACGTCTCGCATCGGCTCGCCGAGGTCATGACGCTGTCGGACCGGGTCACCGTGCTGCGCGACGGCACGCTTGTCGGCACCCGCACCCGGGCGGAGATCAAGGACGAGACCGACCTGGTCAAGCTGATGGTCGGCCGGAACGTCGACGCGATCAGCAGGGTGGAACGTTCCGAAGGCCCCGGCGAGGAGATCCTGCGGATCGAGGGCCTGTCCAGCGCCGAGGGCGTCGCCGACTGCTCGCTGTCGGTCCGGCGCGGTGAGATCGTCGGCCTGGCGGGAATGGTCGGTGCGGGACGGACCGAGCTGGTCCGCGCGCTGATCGGCGCGGACCGGGTGACGGGCGGCGCGGTGTGGATCAGAGGGGAACGCGTCCACATCGGCTCCCCTGCGGACGCCGTCAAGGCGGGTATCGCGTTCCTGCCCGAGGACCGCAAGCACCAGGGCCTCGTGCTCCACATGAGCGCGGCGTCCAACGCGACACTGATCAAGCCGCCGCGCCGGCGCGGCCTGCTGGACCGGCGCGCGCAGCGCGAGCAGACCCGCGCGCTGCTGACGCAGCTCAACGCCGACATCGACCCCGGCTATCCGGTCGGCAAGCTGAGCGGTGGCACCCAGCAGAAGGTGGTCCTCGCCCGCTGGCTGAAGACCGCCAGCGACATCTTCATCTTCGACGAGCCCACCCGCGGCGTCGACGTGGGCGCCAAGGGGGAGATCCACGCACTCATGCGAGAGCTCGCCGAGGAGGGCAAGGCCATCGTGATGGTCTCGTCGGACCTTCCCGAAGTACTCGGGATGAGCGACCGGGTGGTGGTGATGCGCCGCGGACGCATCGTCGCCGAACTCAGCCGGTCGCAGATCTCGGAAGAAGCCATCGTCCACCACGCCGCGGCGAGCTGACGGTCCAAGGAGAACCATGAGCAACCACACCACCCTCGAGCGGAAATCGGCGACCGAGACGCCGCTGTCCGCCGTGCGGGGACGCCTCGACGTCGCCGCGACCGCACGTCAGGCCGGGCTGGTCGGCGTCATCCTCGTCCTCGTCCTCGGTTTCGGGCTCGCCAGGCCGCTGTTCCTCGACGGCGGCAACCTGATGAACATCCTGCTGCAGGCATCGGTGGTCGGCGTCCTGGCGCTGGGGCAGACGTTCGTCCTGATCACCGGCGGCATCGACCTGTCCATCGGCTCGACCGTCGCGATGTGCGCGGTGGTCAGCGGGTTGCTGTCGCACTCGCTGCCGGTGCCGCTCGCCATCATCGGCGGCATCGCGGTCGGCGCCCTGGCCGGTCTGGTCAACGGGCTCCTCATCACGATGACGAACATCACGCCGTTCATCGTGACGCTCGGCAGCATGAGCATCTACGCCGGGATCGCCCTGATCATCGCGGGCGGCCAGGCCGTGTACGACATCCCGACCGGCTTCCAGGACGCCCTGGCCGGCCGGATCGCCGGGGTCCCGATCCCGGTGCTGCTGTTCGTCCTGCTCACGATCGTCGCGGCCGTGTGCCTGAAGCGGACCGTGTTCGGCGAGCACCTGACCGCCGTCGGCGGGAACGCCGAGGTCGCGCGGCTGGCCGGCATCAACGTCAAGCGCTACACCGCGGCGGCCTACGTCCTCTCCGGCGCGGCGGCCGGGCTGGCCGGGACCATCCTGGTCGCCCGTCTCGGCGCGGCCGACCCGACGCTCGGCGCGGACCTGCTGCTGACGGCCATCGCCGCCACCGTCATGGGCGGTACGAAGCTCGCCGGCGGAGAGGGCAGCATGTACGGCGCGGCGTTCGGCGCGATCATCATCGCGACGCTGACCGCCGGTCTGACCACGTTGAACGTCCAGGCGTTCTACCAGCAGGTCGCCGTCGGCTCCGCGATCATCATCGCCCTGCTGATCGACCAGGTAGCCCGGGGACGGCGCTGATGCCGGTACTTCTCGACGTCGACGAGCGGGGTCTGGCGACCCTGACCCTGGACCGCTACGCCAAGCGCAACTCGCTCGATGAGGCCATGCTCGAATCGTTCGGCGAGGCACTCGGCGCGATCGAGGCCGACCCGCGGATCCGGGTGGTGGTACTGCGCGGGAGCAACGGCTTCTTCTGCGCGGGCGCCGACATCGCCGACTGGGCGGACCCGGGCCCGGTCACCGCCGATCGGCTGTCACGCCTCGGCACGGCCACCTTCGCGCGGCTCGCCGCGCTGAGCGTGCCCACCGTCGCGCTGATCGAGCGCAGCGCGCTCGGCGGCGGCCTGGAGCTGGCGCTCGCCTGCGACCTGCGCGTCACCACCGAGGACGCCGGCCTCGGCTACCCCGAGACGAGGCTGGGGAACCTGACGGCGTGGGGCGGCATCGCCCGGCTGGTGGACACGGTCGGGCTGGCCCAGGCGCGCCGGCTGTTCCTCACCGCGACGGCGATCTCCGGGGCCGAGGCGGCGCGCATCGGCCTCGTCACGCACGCCGTACCGGCCGACCGGCTCGAAGAGACCGTCGAGGAGCTCGTCACGGCCGTCATCGCCTGCGAACCGCTCGCGCTGCGGGTCGTCAAGGACATTCTGGCCGGATACGAGACCCGGGTGACGGCCGAGCCGACTCTCGCCGCGTTCTTCAGCTTCTCGGACGCCTCGCGCCGGCGGAAAGAGGCGTTCGTCAAGCGCAGGCCCACGACAACGAAGTGAGAGCATCGTGAACACCACTGGATTCCCCCTCGACGTCGCCGGACGCGACCTCGGTGACCTGTTGGACCGTGCCAAAGTGTCCGCCGGGGACGGCCCGCCGCTCCTCGGCTCGCTGGTCGGCGGCAGCGCCGTCGCCCCGCAGGGCGAGGGCACGGTCCGGATCAGCCCGGCCACCGGACAGCCCCTGTTCCGGGCGGGCGACGAGTCGACCTCCGTGGTCGAGGCCGCGGTCGCCCGCGCCCGGAGCAGTTTCGACACCGGGCGGTGGGGACGGGCCTCCGGCCGCGACCGCGCCCGCGTCCTGGCCCGGACGGCGCAGCTGATGGAGGCCCGCGCGGACGACCTGGCCGAACTGGTCGTGCTGGAGACGGGCAAACCGATCCGCGAGGCCCGCGGCGAGGTCGCCGCGGCCGTCAACGCGTTCGAGTACTTCTCCGGGCTGGCCAGGGACGTCAACGGACGGACGGTCCGTGACATCGACGCGTCGGTGTTCGCGTTCACCGTGCGGGAGCCCGCCGGGGTCGCGGGCCTGATCATCCCGTGGAACTTCCCGCTCGGCATCCTCGGGCAGAAGCTGCCGCCCGCACTGGCCGCCGGCTGCACCGTCGTGGTCAAGCCGAGCCCGCTGACCCCGCTCACCGCACTCGCCGTCGTCTCGCTGCTGTACGAGGCCGGCCTGGAGCCCGACGCGGTCTCGGTGGTCCTCGGTGAGGGCCCCGCGGGCGCGGCGCTCGTCGCCCACCGCGAGGTGGACGTCGTCAGCTTCACCGGCTCGACCGCGACCGGCCGGCACATCGCCGCGCACGCGGGCTCGCAGCGGCTCAAGCGCGTCGCCCTGGAAGCGGGCGGCAAGACCCCGGTCCTGGTGACGGCGAACGCCGACCTGGACGAGGTCGTCGCGGGGCTGACGTTCGCCGCGTTCTTCAACCAGGGACAGGTGTGCGTCGCCGGGTCGCGGATCCTCGCCGACGCGTCCGTCGCGGACGAGCTGGGCGAGCGTCTCGCCGCGCGGGCGGCGGGTCTCCTCCTCGGCGACCCGTGGTCGGAGGCCACCCAGATGGGCCCGCTGATCTCCCAGCAGCACTTCGACGGGGTGAGCGCGGCGATCGAGACGTCCAGGCAGGAAGGCGTGCGGGTGCTGGCCGGCGGGGACCCCTCCGCGCCGGAGGCCACCGGAGCGCGCCCGTTCCTCGCGCCGACGGTGCTGGCGACCGACGACGACGGCTCGACCGCGGCCCGCGAGGAACTGTTCGGGCCGGTCACCGTCGTGCAGTCCTTCACCTCGCTCGACGAGGCGGTCACGCGCGCCAACGCCTCGGCGTACGGCCTGGCCGCCTCGGTGTGGAGCAATGATCTGCGCGAGGCGCTGGACCTGACGCTCCGGCTGCGCACCGGCACCGTGTGGATCAACGGCTCCACCGACGCCTTCCCCGAGCTCCCGCTCGGCGGTCGCCGTGACAGCGGCTACCAGGCCGAGTTCGGCCGCGAGGGCATGGAGTTCTTCACCGAGAACAAGACCGTCCAGGTCGGCCGTACGCGCAGAAAGGACTGGTACACCGCGTGAACGCGCAGGCAACCACGACCACCGCCTACCCGTCGCTGCGCGGCAGGACCGTGCTGGTGACCGGGGCGCTCGGCGGCCTCGGCACCGCGATCGTGGACGCGTTCGCGGCGTCCGAGGCGCGGGTCGCCGTTCACCATCTCGGCCAGGCCGGCGAGGCCGCCGAGCGGGTGCGCCGGCTCACGGAGGCGGGGACGGCCGCGATGGCCGTCGAGGCCGACATCACCGACTGGGACGCCGTCGAGGGGATGGTCGCCCGGGTCGGCTCCGAGCTGGGGCCGATCGACGTCCTGGTGAACAACGCCGGGTACATGGCTCCCGGACGGCTCGCCGAGATCTCCCTCGAAGAGTGGCGGAAGACGTTGACCGTCGACCTCGACGGCGTCTTCCTGTGCAGCCGTCACGTGCTCGGGTCGATGCTCGAACGGGGGGCGGGCGTCATCGTCAACGTCTCGTCGCAGCTGGCCTTCAAGGGCGCCCGCGACTACGTCAGCTACTGCGCCGCCAAGGCCGGCGTCGCCGGGCTCACCCGGGCGCTGGCCCGCGAGGTCGGGCCGGCGGTCCGCGTCAACGCGATCGCCCCGGGGCCGGTGGACACTCCGTTCATCACCCCCTGGGCGACCGAGGAGTGGAAGCGGGAACGCACCGGTGACCTCGTCATCGGCAGGCTCGCGACGCCCGAGGAGATCGCGCCCACCGTGGCGTTCCTCGCCTCCGACGACGCCGCGCTCTACCACGGCCAGGTGCTGCACCTCAACGGCGGAGGGGTGATGGCCTGATGTCGTCGTCGGACAGGAGCCGCCGCGGGCGGCCGGAATTCCGCACCGCGGCGGAGGCGGTCGCGATGATCGATGCCGGGGCCACCGTCGCGATCGGCGGCTCCGGCGGAGGACTGCTCGAACCGGACACGCTGCTCCGGGCATTGGGAAACCGGTTTCGTGAGACCGGCTCCCCGGCCGGCCTCACGCTCGTGCACACCACGGGCATCGGGGACCGCGAAGGCGGCGGCATGGACCATCTCGCGCTGCCCGGCCTCGCCCGCCGGATCATCGCCGGCAACTGGGGCATGGCCCCGAAGATGAGCGCGATGGCCGCGGCAGGGGAGTTCGAGGCGTACAACTTCCCGCAGGGCGTCATGAGCCAGCTCTTCCGCGACATCGCGGCGGGCCGTCCCGGGGTGCTCACGCACGTCGGCATCGGCACGTTCTGCGACCCGCGCCTGGAGGGCGGCAGGCTCAACGACCGCACCACCGAGGAACTCGTCGAGGTGGTGAGCCTGCGCGGGCAGGAGTGGCTGCTCTACCCGTCGCTGCCGATCGACGTCTGCTTCATCCGCGGCACCACCGCGGACGAGGACGGAAACATCACCTCCGAGCAGGAGGCCGCCCGGCTGGAGATGCTCGCCATCGCCCAGGCCACGCGGAACAGCGGCGGCCTCGTCATCGCCCAGGTGAAGTACGCCGCCGAAGGGGGCTCGCTCGATCCGCGCGACGTCGTCGTGCCGGGCATGTGCGTCGACGTCGTCGTCGTCAACCCCGAGCAGCGGCAGGTGGTGACGCACGAGTACAACCCCGCGTTCGCCGGGGCCACCAAGGCCGCGCTCTCGTCGCTGCCGCCGTTCCCGCTCGACCAGCGCAAGGTCGTCGCGCGGCGGGCGCTGCGCGAGATCGCCGACGGGGACGTCGTCAACCTCGGCGTCGGGATCGCCGACGGGGTCGCGGCCGTCGCCGCCGAGGAGGGCTGGGTCGAGGACTTCACACTCACGATCGAGCAGGGGCTCGTCGGCGGTGTGCCGGCCCGAGGGGTCATCTTCGGCGTCGCCACGAACCCGGTCGCGATCCTGGACCAGCCCGCGCAGTTCGACTTCTACGACGGCGGCGGCCTGGACATCTGCTTCCTGGGCTTCGCCCAGATCGACCGGGCGGGCAACGTCAACGTGTCCAAGTTCGGCGGCAGGATCATTGGCACCGGCGGGTTCGTCAACATCTCGCAGAACGCCTCGACCGTGGTCTTCTGCGGCACGTTCAACGCGGGCGGGCTCCAGGCCGTGCCCGCCGACGGAAGCCTGGACATCCGCGTCGAGGGCAGGCATCGGAAGTTCGTCGACACGGTCGACCAGGTGACGTTCAGCGCGGCCGAGGCACGCCGACGCGGCCAGCGGGTCCTGTACGTCACCGAACGGGCGGTCTTCGAACTCGGCCCGGACGGGCTGGTGCTCATCGAGGTCGCGCCCGGCGTCGACCCCCAGACCCAGGTCCTCGACCCGCTCGGCAACGGGGTGAAGGTCGCGGACCCCCTCACCGTGATGGACAAGGAGATCTTCGTGGACCGGCCTCTCGGGAGCGCCTGGCGGACGACGGGGACGGCGGGTTCGTGATGAGCGATGTCAGGATCATGCTGCCGGCACCGGACGGCGGGAAGCGCACCCACGTCCTGGCCGACCGGTCCCCGGTACACGACTTCACCGGCGGCCCGCCGACCTCCCGCACGGTGTACGCCGCCGCGCACGTCGTGGCCGATCCGCTGCACGACCCGCCGGGGCTGGACTGGGAGTCCACGCTGGCGTTCCGCCGGCACCTGTGGTCCCTGGGCCTGGGCGTCGCCGACGCCATGGACACCGCGCAGCGCGGTGGTGGCCTGGACTGGGCGGACGCCCGCGAGCTGATCGCCCGGTCGGGGGCCGAGGCGCGCGCCGTCGGCGGGGCGCTGGTCTGCGGAGCGATGACCGACCAGCTCGCCCCGACGGGCCGCTGGAGTCTCGGCGACGTCGCCGAGGCGTACCTGGAGCAGGCCGGCTGGATCAGCCAGTCCGGCGGCACCCCGGTGATCATGGCGAGCCGTCACCTCGCCGCCGTCGCGCGGGGGGCCGACGACTATCACGAGGTGTACGGCAAGGTCCTCGACCAGGTCGATGGACCGGTCATGCTGCACTGGCTGGGCGAGGCGTTCGACCCCGCCATGGCCGGGTACTGGGGTGGTGCCGACCTCGACCGGGCCACCGAGACGGTCCTGGCGATCCTCACCGAGCACCCCGGACGCGTCCGGGGGATCAAGATCTCCCTGCTCGACGCGGGACGCGAGGTCGATCTGCGGCGGCGGTTGCCCGAGGGCGTCGCCATGTTCACCGGGGATGACTTCAACTACGCCGAACTGATCCGGGGCGACGAGCACGGTCACAGCGAGGCGCTCCTCGGCGTGTTCGACGCGATCGCCGCGCCCGCGCGGGCCGCGCTCGCCCGGCTCGACGCCGGCGACCTCGACGGGTACGCCGCGCTGCTCGAACCGACGGTTCCCCTGGCCCGGCATCTGTTCGCGAGCCCGACCTCGGCCTACAAGACGGGCGTGGTCTTCCTGGCCTGGCTGAACGGCCACCAGGATCACTTCCACCTCGTCGGCGGCGCGCAGACCCTCCGCTCGGTACCCCATCTGGTGAGGCTGTTCGTCCTCGCCGACCGGGCGGGCGCGTTCGCCGACCCCGCGTCGGCGGCGCGGCGGATGCGCTCGTTCCTCGCGGTCGCCGGGTTCGAGGCGTAGTCATGGACCCGCGACGACCCGGCCTCGACCAGGCGGGAACCCGGACGAGGACGCAGCGGGGAAGGGCCGAAGGGTGCCTGCCATGACCGGGCCCGCACGGGTGCTGCTGGCACCCGACTCGTTCAAGGGCACGATGGACGCCGCCACCGTGGCCGACGCGCTCGCGGTGGGGGTCGCGGACGCCGGCGGCAGGGCGCTGCCCTGCCCGCTGGCCGACGGCGGCGAGGGCACCCGTGACGTGCTGCGCCGCGCCCTGGGCGGCGAGCTCGTCCGAGCCGCGGCACGTGGTCCTCTCGGTGACCGGATCGAGGGCGAGTTCCTGCTGACGAACGGGGGACGCACCGCCGTCGTCGAGACGGCGACGGCGAGCGGGCTCACCCTGCTCGCCCCTGAGCGGCTCGACGCATGGTCGGCGACCAGCGCCGGAACCGGTGACCTGATCGTCGCCGCGGTGGCGGCGGGCGCGCGCCGCGTCCTGCTCGGGGTCGGGGGCAGTGCCTGCACGGACGGGGGCGCCGGCGCCTGCGCGGCCATCGAGGCCGGAGGCGGCCTGGACGGGGTCGAGCTCGTCGTCCTGTGCGATGTCGCGACCCCGTTCGAGGACTCCGCCCGGGTGTTCGGGCCCCAGAAGGGCGCCGATCCCGACCTCGTCGCGCGGCTCACCGACCGCCTGCACGAGACGGCGGCGGCGCTGCCCCGCGACCCGCGCGGGCGCGCCCGCACCGGGGCGGCGGGCGGGCTGTCCGGCGCGTTGTGGGCGGCCTACGACGCACGGCTCGTCTCCGGCATCGAGACCGTTCTGGACCTGGTCGGTTTCGACGCGCTCCTGGCCGGGGCCGACGCGGTCGTCACCGGTGAGGGGCGTCTCGACGCGCAGACCGCCGACGGCAAGGTGATCTCCGGTGTCACCCGGCGGGCCGCGGGCGTCGGCGTCCCGGTCTGGGCGGTCGTCGGCCAGTCCCGGCTCGACGCCGCGGACACGGCGGCCCTCGGGCTGGCCGGGGTGGCCGAGGCCACCGACCAGGGCCGGCTCCGTGCCGCCGCGGCGTCGATCACAGCCTCGCTCGGCGCGACTGAGCATCCCAATCCCTGAGAGGACAGGCATCATGCCACGCACCACCTACACCTACGTCATCGTCGGAGCCGGAGCCGCCGGCTGCGTCCTGGCGAACCGGCTGAGCGCCGACCCGGAGGCGCGCGTGCTCCTGCTCGAAGCGGGCGGGAGCGACCGGTCGCCCCTCATCACCATTCCCGCGGGCTTCTCCAAGCTGATGGGCACGAAGGTCAACTGGATCTTCGACACCGTCCCGCAGAAGAACCTCAACGACCGGCGGATGTTCCTGCCGCAGGGCCGGGTCCTGGGCGGCAGCACCTCGATCAACGCGATGCTCTACGTCCGTGGCAACCGCGAGGACTACGACACCTGGCGCGACCTCGGCAACAAGGGCTGGGGGTACGACGACGTCCTGCCGTACTTCACCGCGCACGAGGACAACGAGCGGCTCGCGGACGCCTACCACGGCACCGGCGGCGAGCTGCACGTGAGCGACCAGGTACAGCACAACCCGATGTCGGCGGCGTTCCTGCGGGCGGCGCAGGAGGTCGGCATCCCGTACACGGCCGACCCGAACGGGGCCACCCAGGACGGGGTCTTCTACCACCAGGTCACCCAGCGCAAGGCGCGCCGGGAGAGCGCGTCGTCGGCGTTCCTGCGGTCCGTGCGGCACCGCCCGAACCTGACGGTGCTCACCGGCGCGCGGGCCGACCGGTTGATCGTCGAGAACGGCCGGGCGGTCGGGCTGACCTACCTGCGCGGCGGGCGCCAGGAGACGGTCTTCGCCGACGCCGAGGTCATCGTGAGCGCCGGGGCGATCAACTCGCCGCGCCTGCTGCTGAGGTCGGGCATCGGCCCCGCCGACGAGTTGCGCGCACTCGGCATCGACGTCGTCCAGGACCTTCCCGGGGTGGGCAGGAACCTGCACGACCAGCTTGAGGTCTACATCACGCGCGAGTGCGCGAAGCCCATCAGCTACAGCGGCGAGGACAGGTGGGACCGGGCGCTGCGGCACGCGGTGCAGTACGGCCTGTACCGGACGGGGCCCGCGACCGCGACGATCACCGAGGCCGGCGCGTTCATCCGCAGCTCCGAGCAGGTGACCTCGCCGGACATCCAGCTCCACTTCCTGCCCGCCTACGTGGTGTGGAAGGACAACTCGCGCACGGCCGCGCACGTCCCCGGCCACGGCGTGACGCTGCTGGCCTGTAATGTCCGGCCCCGCAGCCGCGGCTCGGTGCGCCTGGTCTCCAAGGAGCTGGACGCCCCTCCGGCAGTCGACCCGAACTACCTGGACGACCCGCGCGACTGGGATATCGCGGTCGAGGGCTTCCACCGGATGCGCGAGGTCTTCGACGCGCCCGCGTTCAAGGGCCTGCTCAAGGACGAGAGGCTGCCCGGCGCGTCGGTCCGGAGCGACGCGGACATCCGCGCGTTCATCCGCAAGTGGGCCAAGACCGACTACCACCCGGTCGGGAGCTGCAAGATGGGCGTGGACGAGCTGGCCGTCGTCGACCCCGAGCTGCGCGTACACGGCATGTCCGGACTGCGGGTGATCGACTCCTCGATCATGCCGAACATCATCAGCGGCAACACCCAGGCCCCGTCGATGATGATCGGCGAGAAGGGTGCCGCGCTGATCCTGACCTCGCCGTCGTCGCACAGGTGACGAGGGGTCATCGACTGTGCCGGGCGATGCTCAGCCGGTGGAGCCGCTCGACCAGGTCGGTGGGACGGTCGAAGTCCACCAAGGGGAGCCAGGTGAGGGCGTCGAGCTCGTCCGGGGCCAGCGCGCCGCGGACTCCGCCGACCAGCGCGGCGACGGTGTCGGTGTCGCCGCCGAGGAGGACGGAGCGGCGCAGCGCCGAGTCCAGATCCGTTGCCGTGCTCAGGACGTGGACCACGGCGGCGGTCGTCTCCAGCGCGTCGAGGCCGACGCCTCCGGCGGGAGGGGTCCAGGTGCCGGCGAGGGCGGCGCGGACGGCGGTGGGCTCCCCGTAGCGGCCGGCGACCCAGCCGGCCTCGGCCTCGGCGGCGGCCAGGACCGCGTCGATTCCCGCGCCCTCGATCGCCCACGCGGCCATCGCGGCGACGAGGCAGGCGGCGGCGATGGCCTCCGGGGCGCGGTGGGTGCCGATCGCCAGTGCCTCCACCAGGTGACGGCGCAGGTCCTCCTCGGCGGCGGGAGTGGTCCAGCCGACGGGGAGCATGCGCATCGCCGCGCCGTTGGTGGGGCGCTCGCCGGGGATCGGCTCGGGCAGCGTGCCGGTCTCACCGAAGTGGGCCAGGGCGCGGCGGGTGGTCGGGCCGATGCCGCGGATCTCGTCCGCCGCGGCGGCGAGCCGGGTCAGGAAGGCCTCGGCGGTCGGGTTCCCCTCGGTGTCGGCCAGCAACTCGCAGACCAGGAGCATCTGGGCGGTGTCATCGGAGGTCGCGCCGCGCGGCCAGCCCTGCCGGGTGGCCGGGATCTCGTCGATGCGGTCGGCGTCGATCGCCGTCGGGTCCGAGCCCTCCCAGGGGACGCCCAGCGCGTCGCCCGCGGCGAACGCCGTCATCGCCCGCCCGATGCGCTCGGCCGAGGGCGGCCGGCGCTCTCCCGGGTCATGGGCGAGCGAGCCGGGCTCGGTGCCCCCGGACGCCGGAGCGTGCTGGGCGTCCGGGATCTCACTGATGCGGTCGGCGAACTCGCTTGGTCGCGGCACCGTTACGTGACTCCTCCGCTCTCGAAGGGGAGCGGCTTCTCGCTTCCCTTGGATGAGGTAGGCGACGGACAAGCCCTGCCCGTTTCGAACCTGGAAACCGTATCAAGGAAGCGATTCCCTTGCCGGGTGAACCCGGCAGTCCCCTCGCTGGAGCTGATGGTAGGCCGTGGGGCCTCACGGGCATGCGACACGGGCTCGGGCGGCGATGTTCGCGACGGCCCGGCCCGATCCGGCGGGGTGGCTGGGGAGGGGAAATCGCTGTGCCCCGGGAACGGGGGCGAAGAAGAACGCTCCCGGCCGGAGGAACGGATCGCCGCCGAACCCCCGGTTTCGGGGAAAGGCCCAGGTCCGGGCCGTCACGGCCAGGACCTGAGCCCGCGATCCTCCGGGGTGGTGATCAGCCGACGTTGGCGCAGATCGCGTAGACGCTGATGCCGACGTCGTTGTAACCGGGCTGGCGGCCGAGGCCGATCCAGCCGCCGCCGTCATCGGTGGGGAAGGAACCCACCAGGACGGCCTGGTTGCCCTGTGCCTCGGCGCCGCCGCCGACGGCCTTCTTCCCGGCGGGGCAGCGGACCACGCGGCGCTGGAAGTTGGGGACGTTGGCGTTCGGGAGCTTGACGATCTGGTAGCCCGTGAAGTCGGCCGCGGCCTTCGTACCGGCGGCGGCCGGTACGAAGGCGGTTATCGCGGTCAGGCTCGCGATGCCGACGGCGACGCTCAGGGTGGCGGTCATGAGCTTCCTGCTTCGCATGATGTCTCCTGGGACGGGGAGTGCCTGGATGGTCACGCAAAGTAAATGCGTCATCACGCTGAGTGTCCAGCCCTGATTTTGTCACCGTCCCGTCAGTTGCGGCCGCCCCGCCGGTGGGCAGGCGTGCGCGCCGGGCGGCGCGCGCGGGTGGAGGTGCCGGGTCCGGTGGGGTGGGTCGCGCGGGAGGTGGAAGTGGGTGCGGCCAAGGGTTGGCCGGCGCTGGATGTCGATCAGTTCTGAGAGCGCTCTCAGATCAGGATAGGCCCATTTCTTGATTGTTGGCCAGCGGGTCGATGTGCCGCCTGCGGGTGCCTGGTGAGCGTGTCGTGCGATGGAACGCCCTGTTTTCTGGGCCTATGCCGTCCCGCCTGCATATCTGCTCTTTACTTATTCGTTACCAACGCGAAACGTTGACTGCTGTGACTCGGGCCGTTACTTTGCGGTGAGAGAGCGCTCTCTCATGCCGGTCCGCTTCGGAGCCCGACTCCTCTCCCCGGAGGCACCCCCCAATGGATCCCTCGATCCGGACCACGGGTCCGGACAACGCGCACCCCCGTGAAGGACGACTCGCCCACCGCATCCGGACCCGCCGCAGGCGCCTCGCCGCCGGCGTGGTCGTCGCGATGGTGGCCGGGCTGCTCGGCCTCGGCGCCGTCCACTCCGCCGAGGCCGCCACGGTCGGCGCCGGTAGCTATGCCGACACCCTCCCGGCCGGCCGCTCGCTGCCGACCGGCTGCGGCTCCCTCTCCACCAACCCCCGCCAGTGGGTGACGGCCAACGCCCCCGCCGGAGCCGTGCCCACCAACGACTGGTGGTCGTCGATCCTGTTCAAGAAGACCGACTGCGCGTACGGTGAGCCGTTGCACGCCCACCCGATCTCCTACGACACCTTCGGCAATGGCCTCGGCTTCTCCTACAACACCACCCCGCAGATCAGTGGCACCGCCACCGGGGTGGGGGAGTACCACTACCCGTACGTCGAGAACATCAGGGTCGGTGTCGCGGGCCTGAGCTCGCCGGACGTCAAGGTCGACGGCTGGAGCGACTGGACCGTCACCCCGTACTGGAGCGGTGGCGGCCGGACCATGAAGGCCACCATCGGCCACGGCCTGCCGTTCGCCTACTTCCAGATCACCGGCGGTGACGCGCAGATCACCGCGGCCGGCACCCCCTCGGTCTGGTCCAACAGCGGCGCCACCATCGGCTTCACCGCGGGCGGCCGTGACTACGTCGCCTACGCCCCGACCGGCGCGACCTGGTCGGTGAGCGGCACGACGATCAGCTCGTCCCTGGCGGGCAAGGGCTTCTTCTCGGTGGCGGCGCTGCCCGCCGGCGGCGACCGGGTGGCCCTGGCGAACACCTACGGCCAGTACGCGCACGCGCACGTCACCGGCACCCAGGTCTCGTACTCCTACACGCCGTCCAACAGCACGCTCACCACGACGTACGCCTTCACCACCACGGCCAGGCAGGGCAGCGCGACCGGCACGGTCATCGCGCTCTACCCGCACCAGTGGAACTACCTGACCGGCTCGACACCGCTGGCGCAGACCTACGTCTCGGCGCGCGGCCAGATGAAGATCGTCACCGGTACGCAGTTCAGGACGTCGATGAAGTACACCGGCGTGCTGCCCGAGGTCCCCGCGGTGGCCGACAACTCGGGCGCCGATCTCACCACGATCACCAACCATCTCAACGCCGAACTCGGCAACCCGATGGACATCCGCGGCGACGACACCTACTGGACGGGCAAGGGGCTGGGCAGGGCCGCCCGCATCGCGGAGATCGCCGACCAGCTCAACCTGACGTCGGTGCGCGCCGCCGCGCTGAACGCCATCCGCAGCCGCCTCAACGACTGGTTCACCGCCTCGCCCGGTAAGACCACCCGGGTCTTCTACTACAACCCGGCCTGGGGGACCCTGCTCGGCTACCCGGCCTCGTACGGCTCCGACCTGGAGCTCAACGACCACCACTTCCACTACGGCTACTACATCGCCGCCGCCGCGACCCTGGCCAAGTTCGACCCCAACTGGGCGAAGACCAGCCAGTACGGCGGCATGGTGGACCTGCTGATCCGCGACGCCAACAACTACGACCGCAACGACACCCGCTTCCCCTACCTGCGTGACTTCGACATCTACGCGGGCCACGACTGGGCGGCCGGGCACGGATCGTTCGGCTCGGGCAACAACCAGGAGTCCTCGTCGGAGGGCATGAACTTCGCCAACGCCCTCATCCAGTGGGGACAGGCCACCGGCAACACCGCGGTCCGCGACGCGGGCATCTACATCTACACGACCCAGAACGCGGCGATCCAGGAGTACTGGTTCGACGTGCGCGACCAGAACTTCCCCGCCGCCTTCGGCCACAGCACCGTCGGCATGGTCTGGGGCTCCGGCGCCGCCTACGCCACCTGGTTCAGCGCCGAGCCGGAGATGATCCAGGGCATCAACATGCTCCCGGTCACCGGCGGGCACTTCTACCTGGGCGACAACCCCGGCTACGTGACCACCAACTACAACGAGCTGGTACGCAACAACGGCGGCCCGCCCACCGTGTGGCAGGACATCATCTGGGAGTTCCTCGCCCTGGGCAACGGCGACACGGCACTGGCGAACCTCAGGGCCAACAGCGGCTTCACCCCGGAGGAGGGGGAGAGCAGGGCTCACACCTTCCACTGGATCCG
This sequence comes from Streptosporangium sp. NPDC002607, assembly GCF_053592655.1. Taxonomy (NCBI): domain Bacteria; kingdom Bacillati; phylum Actinomycetota; class Actinomycetes; order Streptosporangiales; family Streptosporangiaceae; genus Streptosporangium; species Streptosporangium sp. NPDC002607. The sequence continues at coordinate 164,380 of NZ_JBSFWD010000008.1, read as the reverse complement.
CAACCTGGCCGCTCTCGGCAACGTGGACAACTCGGTGACCGCCAACCACCCGCTGGCCAAGGTGTTCAGCAAGAACGGCGCCCGGACCTACGTCGCGTCCAACATCACCGGCAGCGCGATCACGGTGACCTTCTCCAACGGCACGACGCTCAACGTGCCCGCGGGCAAGACCGTCACCTCGGGAGCCCTCACCTGGAGCGGCGGCAACGCCGGCGGAGGCAGCACCGGCCCCGACCCGACTCCCACGCCCACCCCCACCCCCACCCCCACCCCCACTCCGACCCCGACGGTGGGTCCCTTCACCGCGACGCGCTACCTGCAGTCCGGCGGCGGGCTGCCGGGTACGGCGGGCACCGCGGGCACCGTCACGCTGGCCGCCGCCAACGGCAACCGCGACGGTACCCCGACCAACGCGCAGGTCTTCACGGCGACCGGCCTCACCGGCACCTACAACGGCGGCTCCACCACGTTCGACCTCTTCGTGGACGCGGGCACCACGGTCGCCAACGGCACCCAGATCCGCGTCTCCTACGACCTGACCGGCAACGGGAGCTGGGACAGGGTGGAGACCTACGCCTACTTCGCCACCGACCCGGTGACGGGCTGGGAGCACTACACGCAGGGCGCGGGGCCGCAGTCCGCCTCGGGGGCGCTCGGCAACCTGTCGGGAGGCCAGGTGAAGGTCGAGGTCTGGAGTGCCATCGGCAACGGCACCACCGCCCTCGGCGTCGGCAACCAGTCCCTCGTACGGCTGCCGTTCAGCTGATCCGTGACGGGGCGGCGGGTCTTCCGCCGCCCCGACCTCAGCTGATCTTTGAGGGGAAGGCCGGGAGCGAGAGCTCCCGGCCGTTCTCGCCTCCGGACGGCAGGGGCAGGCCGATCGGGCTCAGCGTCGGCGGGATGCCCGCCTTCACGACGGCCTCGGTCAGCGGGTGGAGCAGCCGGGCGAGGGCGGAGGTCCGCTCGTCACCGAGGGCCCGCCAGGGGCCGGCCGCGGCCTCGTCGGTCAGCCGTTCGATCCGCGCGCGCACCCGGGTGCCCTCGGCCGTGAGGGCGCCGGAGGCGTCGACCCATCCGCGCTCGCGCAGGGCGGCGGCGCCGGACTCCCACTCCTCGTCCGGCCAGGGGCGTGCCACGCGCAGCAGGTCCAGGTCCGTCTCACCGGCGGCGACCTTGAGCAGGTGGGCCTGGGTCGGGGAGACGCCGTGGGCGACGAGCGCGGCCACGTGCCCGTCTCCCCGGTGCTCGCGCAGCGTGGTCGCGGCCTGCCAGAGCAGCAGGTGCGGCTCGTCCGGCGCCGGCAGTGCCTGGTTGGCCGCGCTCAGCACCCGGCCCGCGGTGTCGGCGAGCCGGGCGGCCCGCCAGGCGAGGTCGGCCGCCGCGCGCAGGTCGTCCGGGCCGGCCACCTCGTCGGTGAGCAGGTTCCGCAGCGCCGCCCTCGCCCCGTCGAGCCGGGCGCGGAGCACGTCGCCGGGGGTCGCGAACGTCCACGCGTCGGGGAGTGCCCTGGAGACCTTGGCCGGAGGGAAGCCGTGGAAGGCGGCCGTGACGACGTCGGGGCCGACCGGTCCGAGTGGTGCCGCCCTGGTCGCGAAGTACCCCATCCAGAAGCCGCGCATGCCTACCGCGTCGGACGCCGCCCGAGCCTCCGGGGCGAAGTAGGTGACGGCGTGCAGGGGCTCCAGCAGTTGCCACATGACACGCGGAACGTTCGGTTCGTGCTCCGGCACGGTCTCACACCCTGTCTCATGGATCCTGGCGGATCGGCTGTGCATGTTCATACGGTACTCGGCGAAATGACCGCTGATCTCCCCCCGGGAAGATCCGCTCATCTGGTTCGAACACTGACCTGATCAGCGAAGATGGGTCATCTTCCCGGTAAGGTTGGGTCTTCTCAAGGGATGCCGCGCGGGTTATCAAGAACTCGGAGCGAATTGTGATCCCAGACGGTTCACCCTCTGCCGCCGCACTCCCGGCGCCACCGTCACGTCTGGTCGTCCAGCCCCCCCGAGCCAATGGAGAACCGCGTGCGTCAGTCACTCAGAGTGGTCATGGGAATCCTTTGTGTCGTCGCCATGCTGGCGACGGGCGTCACGACCGCGCAGGCGGCCGTCCCCAACAGATGGGGCTTCGCCGTCGTCGACGTCACCTCCGGCATTCCCAACCCCGGCCACCAGGCCGGTAGCTGGCCGGGCGGCTTCAGCGTCACCGTCACCCCGGGCGGGGCCGGGCAGACATTCGTGAGGTTCCCGCAGATCGCGATCGGCGGCGGCGTGGTCCACGTCACCGCGATCTCCCCGAACGCCTACTGGTGCCAGGCGCAGACCTGGGGGCCGTCCGGGGTCGACCTGGTGGTGGCCGTGCAGTGCTACCGGTACGGAGGGGCTCCGGTCTTCACTCCGTACAGCATCGTCTTCGAGCAGAGCACCGGCACCCTGCCCGCGCCGCAGGCGTTCGGCTACGTGCACTACAACGGCGGGGCCATCGCCACCCAGTTCAACTCGGCCGGAGGCGTGAACACCGTCGCCGGTGGCGGGGGTGTCTGGACGGTCACGCTGCCCGGCCTGGGCTCAACCGGCTTCGCCGGCAACCTTCAGGTCACCGCGGTCGACCCCGGCCAGCCCGCCCGGTGCAAGGTCGGCGGCTGGGCCCCCGCCGTGGGCGCGCAGACGGTCCAGGTGCGCTGCCACAACGCGACCAGCACGCCGCTCAACACCGGGTGGACCCTGACCTACCAGCGTGAACGTGCCATCACCGGCGCGGCGATCCCGCCGAAGAACTTCGCCTACACCTTCGACAACACCCCGGCCAACCCCGGCCCGTACGCACCGGTGCCTCCGCCGGTGAACTACAACTCCCAGACGGCGGTGAACACCGTCCAGACCTCCGGGACCGGCCAGCGCATGGTGCTCTTCCCCGCGGTCGGGGTCCTGCAGGACCACGTCCAGGCCACCGCGTACGGACCCGGCCCCGAGTTCTGCAACCTGTTGACCCTCTGGGCCACCAGCGGTGGCACCGCGATCGTCCGCAACGTCGTCTGCTACAACGCCGGCACCCGCCTCGACTACCCGTCCCTGGTCACCTACACCTCGGCCTTCTGAGACCGGGGCGGGGTCCCGGCCGGACCTCGGCCGGGACCGCGCCCCCGGTCCGTGCCGTGTCTGTGCCCGTCTCTGTAGTCCGTGTCCGTACTCTTGGTGCCGCGGCCACCCTCACCCTCACCGCCCGCCGCCATCCGTCGGTCCCTCGGGCGCATCCTCCGGAATGGACGTCCCTCCGCCGGGTAGCCGGGGACGATGACGACCTACGGCTTTCACTCCTCACACGAACAGATCCATCCGGCGGAACTGCTGAAGGCGGTCACCCGGGCCGAGCAGGCGGGGTTCGGGGCGGCGATGTCGTCGGACCACTTCTCCCCGTGGAGCGGGCGGCAGGGGCAGTCGGGGTTCGCCTGGTCCTGGCTGGGCGCGGCGCTGCAGGCCACCGGCCTGCCGTTCGGCGTGGTCAACGCCCCCGGACAGCGCTACCATCCCGCGATCATCGCCCAGGCGATCGGCACCCTCGGGGCGATGTTCCCCGGGCGCTTCTGGGCCGCGCTCGGCACGGGCGAGGCGAGCAACGAGCACATCACCGGTGAGCGCTGGCCGCGCAAGGAACTCCGCAAGCGGCGGCTGCGAGAGTGCGTCGACATCATCCGGGCGCTGCTGGCGGGGGAGGAGGTCAGCCACGACGGCCTGGTGACCGTGGACCGCGCCCGCCTGTGGAGCCGCCCGGACGTCCCACCGAAGCTGGTCGGCGCGGCGGTGAGCGCCGAGACGGCCCGCTGGTGCGCGGAGTGGGCCGACGGACTGATCACCGTGAACGGGCCCGTCGACCGGCTGCGCGAGGTCGTCGGTGCCTATCGGGACGCCGGAGGCGGCGGAAAGGCGGCACTCCAGGTTCACCTCAGCTGGGCCGAGAACGAGGACGAGGCCATGGGCATCGCCCACGACCAGTGGCGGAGCAACGTCTTCTCCCCGCCGGTGAGCTGGGATCTGGAGACCGCGGAACTCTTCGACGTGGTCTCCGCGGACGTCTCGCGGGAGAAGGTGGCCGAGGTGGTCAACGTCTCCTCCGACCTGGGCCGGCATGCCGCCTGGATCAACGAGTACGCGGACCTGGGGTTCGAGGAGATCTACCTGCACCACGTGGGCCAGGAGCAGGACGCCTTCATCGACGCGTTCGGCGCGAAGGTCCTTCCCCAACTGCGCTGACCCCGGTACGGCGCGGCCGCGCCGCCGGGGCCGGCGCGGTGCCCGGCCGCTCCGGCGACCAGGGAGGAACCCGTACCGAAGAGGTCGGGGCGGTTTCCGGTGACCTTGGGTGATGGCCAATGAAGTGAATTTTCCTCACTTTTGCGACATAGGACGGAAACAATTAGGGCGAAATCAATTCACAGATGCGGTTAGATGTTCTACCTTTGTTGTGGGAGCGCTCCCACAAGAAGGAGGCGCAGTGTCTCTCCACCACAACTCATCCGCGGCGTATCTTGACGCGGTCCCCGAGTACGCGGCCGAGTGCCTGCTGTCCGCCGCCCCGTCAAGCGTGCGTGATGCCCGCTCGATGGTTCGCCGGGAGCTCTCCCTGTGGGGTGTGGACGACCTCATAGACGACTGCGTGCTGGTCGTCAGCGAGCTGGTCACCAACGCCGTCAAGCACGGTGGTGCCGCGTGCGCACTGCGCATCCGCGGCGACGGGGGCCTGGTCCACGGCGAGCTCTTCGACCCCGGGGCGGGCGCGCCCCGCGTGTGCGCCCGCGACATGGAGGCCACCGGTGGCAGGGGCCTGCAGATCGTCGACGCCCTCGCCGACGACTGGGGCGTCACGCACTCCCCCTCGGGTGGCAAGACCGTCTGGTTCATCCTCAGCCTCCCCGAACCCGTCCGCCCTCATCCCACCGGCGTCCCGGCCCTGCGGCTCTAGCGGCACCCCGTTTCCCCGCCGATGGGGGCTCCCGCGCCGGGAGCGGGCCGCCCGGCGCCCTGAGGAGCGTGTTCCCGCACTTCAGCAGGTAGGTGCGCAATCTCGGCGGATCGCCCCATAGGCTGCGGACAGCCGGCCTTCCAGGGAGAGACGCGCATCGCCCATGACCACGTACGACCACACCCGTCGCGCCTGTTACACCGGGTACGTCACCCAGGCGATCGTCAACAACCTGGCCCCGTTGCTGTTCATCGTGTTCCAGACCCGCTACCAGCTGCCGCTGGAGATGCTCGGGCGGCTGGTGCTGCTCAACTTCGCCACCCAGCTGGTCACCGACATCGTGGCCGTGAAGTTCGTGGACCGGACCGGTTACCGCATCCCGCTGGTGCTGGCCCATGTCCTGTCGGCGATGGGGCTGGTGTCGCTGGCGGTGGCCCCGGAGCTGTCACCCTCCCCGTACCTGGGACTGTGTGTCGCGATCGTCGTCTACGCCGTCGGCGGCGGTCTGCTGGAGGTGCTCGTCAGCCCCGTCGTGGACGCGCTGCCCAGCCCGCAGGAGGGCAAGGCCGCGGCGATGAGCCTGCTGCACTCCTTCTACTGCTGGGGACAGGTCGCGGTGGTGGCGGGCAGCACCCTGCTGCTGGCCTGGATCGGCCAGGGCGCCTGGCAGGTCCTGCCCGTCGCCTGGGCACTCGTCCCGCTGGTCAACATGGTGGCCTTCCTGAGGGTGCCGCTGCCCGCGACCGTCCCCGACGAGCACCGCACCGCACTGCGGGAACTCTTCCGCGCCCCCGCCTTCGCCGCGGCCGTCGTGCTGATGCTCTGCGCCGGCGCGGCCGAGCTGACCATGTCGCAGTGGTCCTCCCTCTTCGCGGAGGAGGGCCTGGGGGTCTCGAAGGTCTGGGGTGACCTGGCGGGTCCGTGCCTGTTCGCGGTCCTGATGGGCATCGGACGCATCGTCTACGGCCTGTGGGGCGAGCGGATCCCGCTGGTACCGGCCATGACGTCGTGCGGTGCGCTGGCGGCCGTCTGTTACCTGGTGGCCTGCCTGTCCGCCGACCCGGTGGTCAGCCTCGTCGGCTGCGCGGTGTGCGGCCTGGCCGTCAGCCTGCTGTGGCCGGGGACCTTCAGCCTCGCCGCGGCCCGCTTCCCCCTCGGCGGCGCGGCCATGTTCGGCGTGCTGGCCGTCTTCGGCGACGCCGGCGGCGCGGCCGGTCCCTGGATCGCCGGAGCCGCCGCGGACGCCTCCGCCGCGGCCACCGGGCTGCTGGGCGATCTGTCGGCCGTGCTTCCCGACGACGGCGGTTCGGGTCTGCGCACCGGCATTCTCGTCGCCACCGCCTTCCCGCTCGCCATCGTCGCGGTCACCCTCGCGTACGGCATCCGGGCCGGGCGTGCGGGCGTCGTGACAGGCGGTGTCGTGACAGATGGTGTCGTGACAGATGGTGCGGACGGTGAGGCGGTCGGTGGCCCGCCCAGGGATCCTCGCCTCACGGGTTGACCCGCCGTGTCCACCCGAATCGCCGGGCTCCCACCGGCGGTTCGAGTGCTTCAGGAGGTTCAGAAGGGTATGACGAGCCTTGTCATGCCCGATGGCCGGGCCTGCCGACCACAGAGGAGTCTTTGATGGATTCGCACCCGTCCGGCGGGATCGCCGTGGTCGACGGCGTGAGCGGGGGCGTCGGTCCGGCCGTGGCCCGCGCGCTCGGCGGGGAGGGCGCATGAGGGCCGGCCACCCCCGCGGGCTCGGGGAGAGACCGTGAACGAGATCGGCGCGCGGCTCCGCGACGCGCTCCACGCCGAGCTGCCCGCCGCCTTCCGGCTGCGGCGGGAACTGCACGCCGAGCCGTGCCTGTCCGGCCAGGAGGAGCCGACGCTCAAACGGGTGCTGGACGCGCTGCCCGAGGGCAGCGCGATGGAGCGGGTGGCCGGGACCGGCGCGCTCCTGCGGGTCGGCGGCGACGGCCTGGCCGTCGGGGTGCGCGGAGAGCTGGACGCCCTGCCGATCTCCGAGGAGACGGGGGTGCCCTGGGCCTCGCGGAACGGTGCCATGCACGCCTGCGGCCATGACGTCCACCTCGCCGCCCTGGTCGCGCTGACCAGGGCGATCGACCACGTGAAGGCGCCGGCGCCGATGGTCGCGGTGCTGCAGCCCCGCGAGGAGGGTCCCCCCTCCGGCGCCCGTGACATCGTCGAGTCGGGCGCGCTCCAGCGGAACCAGATCGGCGCCATGATCGCGGCACACGTCCAGCCGGTGCTCGAAGCCGGTCAGACGGCCTGCACTCCCGGCGCGGTCAACGCCTCCGCGGACCAGTTCACCGTCATCGTCAGGGGGCAGGGCGGGCACGCGGCCTATCCCCACCTGGCCCGCGACCCGATCCTGGCACTCGCCCAGGTCATCGTGGCCGCCCAGCAACTGGTCAGCCGCGACGCCGACCCGATGACGCCGACGGTGGTCACCTTCGGGACCGTGATGGCGGGCACCGCTCCGAACGCGATTCCAGAGCAGGCCGCCGCCCGCGGCACCATCCGGACGATGTCGGAGTCCTGGCGCCGCCGGTTGCACCAGCGCTTCCACGAGCTCGCCGAGGGGGTCGCCCGCGCCTACGGCTGCGAGGCGGAGGTGCGGATCATCTACGGGGATCCGGTGCTCGTCAACGACGCCCGCCTCGCCGAGGAGACCGGCTGCATCCTCGTCGACGCCGCCCACCACATGCCCGCCACGCTGCGCTCCTGCGGTGCCGATGACTTCGCCCACTTCGCGTCGGTCGTGCCGTCGCTGATGCTGTTCGTGGGCACCGACACGGAGGCGGGGCTGCACAGCCCGTACTTCCTGCCCGGAGACGACACGGTGCGGGCGCTCGCCGAGAGCCTGCTCGCCGGCTACCTCGGCGCCGCGCAGGTGATCGGCGCGGGCCAGGGCCACTGATCCGGTCGCGGGACCGTTCTCCCGGTCACGGCGGCCTACCGGCGCCATCTCCGGGAGCCGGGCAGCGCGGGGGCGACACACCGCCGGCCGGAAGCGCCTAGTCGAGCCGGAAGGTCTCCACGAACGTGTCGACGTGCCGGCTGGCCTCGGCCCACTGCCCGGCGGGTGCGAAGAACCAGAACATCCCGACGCCGCCGGAGTCACGGATGACGCATCGAGCGTACAGCCGGAAGGGCATGCCCGACGCGTCCTTGTGCGCGAAGCCGAACTCCAGCTCGGCACCGTCGCCCCCGGCGAAGGAGATCGGGCGCCGGACGAGTTCCCGGTAGGAGTCGGGCGCGAACGTGTCCTTCCTGAGCGCGTCGCGCAGCTCGTCGAGGATGGCGGCAGGGGCCCGGGTCTCCTTCCGGCTGAGGTTCGCGAAGGCTCCCAGGTACCAGGAGGACGAGGAGAGGATCGAGCTTTCCGGCCGGCTCCAGCTCACCTGGTCCTCGGCCTCGTCCTTGGTCCAGCCGTCGGGCACCGCGATGGAGAATCCACGGGAATCCTTGTGGAGTGTGAAGCCGCGCGGCAGCGAGCCAGGTACCGGGGAGGACGGCGGGTCCTGGCCGGAGCCCGTGGGGGCCGTCGAACCTGCGCCGGGACCGGGCGTTCCGGCGCTCTCCGGCGTGGCGGAGCCGCCCTGGACTCCCCAGATCACCGCGGCGGCCACGGCGACCGCCAGCACAGCCGCCCCCGCGGCCACCATCACCTGGGGGCGAGGCCACCGGGAGGCGCCGGACCGGGCATGATCGCTCGAAGAGGTCGGCCCGGTCCCGGCCGGGGTGGCGCTCCCGGCCCGTCCGCCGCCTTCGGCCGGACCCGGGGCCTGCCAGGCGGGTTCGGCGTACCCGGTCGGACCTGGGATCTGCCAGGAACGTCCGTCCTCCGGCGAACGCGCGTCCACCCGGTCCGGTGCGGCTCCGGCGGCCACCGGCGCGAGCAGCGCCTCGGCCTGGCCGGCCGTCAGCCGCTCGGCGGGATCCTTCCTGAGCAGGCCCTCGATGACCGGACCGAGCCGGTCCGTGTACCGGGCCGGCGCCGCCGGGTGGCTGATGATCGCCGCGATCGTGGCCATCGGGCTCTCCCGCTCGAACGGCCTGCGGCCCTCCACGGCCTCGTACAGCGTCACGCCCGTCGCCCACAGGTCGGAGGCGGCCGAGGCGCGCTCGCCGCCGAGCTGTTCCGGCGCGAGGTAGGGGATCGTGCCGAGCAACTGCCCGGCACCGGTCAGATCCGTGGTGTCGTGCACCGCCGCCGCGATCCCGAAGTCGGTCAGCACGGCCCGGTCGCCCCTGAGCAGGATGTTGGCGGGCTTGACGTCGCGGTGCACGATCCCCGCCGCCTCCGCCGCGGCCAACGCGGAGATCACCCGCAGCCCGATCTCCGCGACCCTGGCCTCGGCCAGCCGCCCCTCCGCCCTGAGCACCTCCGCCATGGACGGTCCCTCGACCAGCTCCATGACGATCCACGGACGGCCGTCCTCCTCGACCACGTCGTAGACGGTGACGATGCCGGGGTGGCCCCTCAGCGTCGCCGCGGTACGGGCCTCGCGGAGCGTCCGCAGCAGCAGTCGCTCGCGGTCCTCGGCGGGCAGCCCGGCGGGTGGCCGCATCTCCTTGACCGCGACGGTCTGGTGGAGCAGCTCGTCCCTGGCCCGCCAGACGACGCCCATGCCGCCTTCCCCGAGAGGGGCCCGCAGGAGGTACCGGCCTGCCAGCACGCGTGACGGCTCTTCCGGCATGCGGGCGAACCTATCGCTTTCCTCGCTCCCGATCCACCGCGATGCCGGTTCCGCGGTCCGGGACGCAGGCGATCGCGGAGCCCGTCAGTATCCCGCGGCGGGATCGATGACCCCCTCCAGCGGAAGGCCCGCCCGCAGGTTGCGTACGTTGCGCTCGACCCGCTCGCAGAACATCCGGGTGACGTACTCGGCGGAGTCGGCGCAGTGCGAGGTGATGAGCACCCTGTCCTCGGCCCAGAGCGGGTGCCCCTCGGGGAGCGGTTCCGGGTCCGTCACGTCCAGCCCGGCGGCGGAGATCGTCCCGGCGCGGAGGGCCTCGACGAGCGCGTCGGTCTGGACGTGCGCGCCGCGGGCGACGTTGACGACGACGGCGTGCGCCGGCAGCAGGGCCAGCTCGGTGGCACCGATGACGTGGGTCGTCTCCGGCGTCAGGGCGAGGGCCAGTACCAGGATGTCGGTCTCCGGAAGCACGGCGGGCAGGGCCTCGGGCGGCAGCGTCTGCTCGGCGCCCTCGATGCTCTCCGCCCGGCGGCGGATCACCCGGATCCGGCACCCGAACGGCCGCAGGAGCCGGATGAGCTCGGTCGCTACACCGCCGCCGCCGAGGATCGTCACCCGCCGGTCGTGCAGGGAGACGGGATCGACCGAACACCAGCGGGGTGTGCGCGCCTGCCGGGCGAGGTTGCGCAGGCAGGCCAGCATCAGCATGAGCGCGTGCTCGCCGACCTGCCCGGCGAACGACCCCTTGGCGCAGCTGAAGGCCACCGGCCGGTCGAGCACGCCGGACGCGGTGAATCTCTCCACCCCCGCCCAGGGGAACTGCACCCAGTTGATCCGGGGGTGGGCGTCCAGAGCCGAGCGGAGCAGTTCCGGCTCACCGGGGATGAGCCACACCAGGCCGTTCGCCTCGGCGAGCGGGACATTGACGCCACCGCCGCCGGACACGGCCTCCTCGACCTCAAGGCGCAGGCGGTCGAGGCCGGGGGAGTTGGGACGGTCGTAGGCCGCCCCCGCCTCCGGGGACGGGGCTATCGCGATTCGGGCTTCCATAACCGACATTCTGTACGTGGCCCACCGGCCGCGTACCTCGGCGTCCCGCACTCGTCACCGGGTGCCGGACGGGATCGATCACCCGTGCTTCTTGCGTTCCCTGACCAGCTTGAAGAACTCGCGCTCGGAGGCCGCGCCTGTCCCGCAGGCGAGAACCGTGGCCCACAGCTCAGCGGTTCGGCTCAACGGTCCGGTAAAAGTCGCATAGACGCCTCGGCCTGGGTAGACGGCCTGCCACCGACAGTCATCAAGGTAGTGGGAGACGGTGCTCCGAGAGATTCCGTTCACCCCGGGCAGTGCCGCAGACATCAACGGCGCCCACCCACCCCACCTGCCCTCGCTGCGCTTCTGACCTTCACCCCCGTACAGGCCCGCAGACCACACCCTCGGCATATCCGTCGCCACGGATGACGCCGGCCTGTCCCCTCACCCTGCACATGACCCTGCACATGCGAGCGGCCCCCGACCGGTGTGGTCGGGGGCCGCTCGCTGGGGATGTGTCAGGTCTCCACGCCGATGTGCACCGGACCGGCATCCGGTCTGACCGCGCTGAGGACGCTCGTCGGGATGCGGAACACCCGGCCGGGTGCCGCCGGCCACCACAGCCGCTTCCGTGCGATGACTTTTCCCTCCTGCCTGAGGACGATCCGGGGGAACGGGATGTAGCGGTCGCTCCACAGCAGCAGGCGGCGACGGGCCGGGGCCGGATCCCCCGGACGGAAGATCTCCGGCGCCACCCAGCGGAAGGGCGCGTCGGCGACGAGACGCACCTGCTCGGCCGGCGCGCTCCTGCCGCGCAACCAGTCGATGACGGAGCGCGCGACATGGGCGCCGTCGATCGCCGCGATGTCCGCGGTGTCGACCGGGTGGAGCAGGTTGCCCACGGCGAACACGCCCGGCCTGTCGGTACGTAGCGCGTTGTCGACCAGCGGGCCGTTCGTGCCGGGGTCCATGGTGATTCCCGCCGCGCGTACCAGCTCGTGGTCGGGGATCCAGTCGCCGGTGAGGACGAGTGTGTCGCACTCGACGACCCGCCTGGCGCCGGTGTCGAGGTCCTCGATCTCGACGGCCCGCAGTTCCGGCCGGCCGATGACCTTCGTCACCCGGGTGCGGGTGGCGACCCTGGTACGGAAGAGGATCCTGCCGGGGATGCTGAACAGGGAGTAGGAGTCCGGCCGGGGATACTCGGTGGTCATCAGGACGGTCCGGCAACCGGCCTCGCGCAGGGTCAGCGCGGCCGACCAGCTGACCAGCTCGGCGCCGACGACGACGGCCCTCCTGCCGACCTTCCCGTGCTGCAGGTGGACGAGATTCTGCAGGTGCCCGGTGGTGTAGACGCCGTGGGCGCGGTCTCCGGGGATGAGACGGGCCGGTCGTGGGCGCTCCCGGGCACCGGTCGCCAGGATGACGGCCCGCGCCTCGACGCGGATGCGGCCCCGCGGGGTGGTGGCCTCGATCGTCCGGTCACCGGCCCAGTTCGTCACGGTGGCGTTCGTCAGGATCTTCGCACCGGCGGCCTCGGCCTGCCGGACGAGCCTCCTGGCGTAGGCGGGACCGCTCATGAAGCGCCGCATGTCCCTGATCCCGTAGCCGGGATGGTCGCTGTGCCGGGGGATGCCTCCGGCCGTGCTCTCCCGGTCGAGGACGAGGACGTCACCGTTGATCCTCGGCGCGAGTTCACGGGCGGCGCTCAGCCCGGAGGGGCCGGCGCCGATGATGACGACGGCAGGGGTGAGGGTGGTGATGTCGCCGGGTGTCATCGGCCGGCCTCCAGCGGTGCGTGGCGCTGCTCGCAGGCGCTCTCGCCCCTGCTCTCCAGCAGCTTCTTGATCTCGGCGCCGCAGAAGAACCCCTGGCAGCGCCCGTTCATCGCCCGGGTACGGCGGCGCAGCCCCTCCAGGGTGGCCGGTGGGATCGGTGACCGGAAGGTGTCGCGGATCTCACCGGCGGTCACCCGCTCGCAGAAGCAGACCACCTTGCCGTAGGCGGGGTCGGCGGCGATCCGGGCGGCGTCCTGGTACGGGCGGGTGAACGCCTCCCCGAGGTTGGGCATGCGGGGCGGCTCCGGCAGGTTCTCCCGTGGTACGAGCGCCAGCCCGGCGTCGCGGACGAGGTCGGCGACGTGCTCGGCGATGGCGATGCCGGCGGTCAGGCCGGTCGAGCGGATCCCGCCGGCCAGCACGTAGCGCCGCCCGGCGTCGGCCTCGATGAGGTAGTCGGGGTGGTCGCTCGCCGCGCGCAGGCCCGCGTAGGTCGCGGTGACCTCCTCAAGCAGCAGGCCGGGCATCAGCTTCTCGCCCTTGCCCAGCAGGAACTCGATTCCCTGCTCCGAGGTCCCGGTGTCGGTGCGGTCGACGAGGTCCTCGGCGGTGGGACCGAGCAGCACGTTGCCGTAGACGGTGGGGCTGATCAGCACGCCCTTGCCGCGCGAGCTGGGCACCGGCAGAATGATCTTGTTGACCATCGGGCGGGCGAGCTTGTCGTAGACCAGCAGCTCGCCGCGGCGCGGCGTGACCGTGAAACGGTCGTGGCCGAACAGCCGGTCGATGACGTCGGCGCCGAGCCCGGCCGCGTTGACCACCCAGCGGGCGTGCACATCCCCGCCGGAAGCGCGCAGCACCGTGCGGTCGCCGAGGTCCTCGACCGAGGTGACCGCCCGGTTCAGCAGCAGCGTCACGCCGCGGCCGACCGCGTCCGTGGCCAGGGCGAGGTTGGTGGTCCAGGTGCAGATGATCGACTCGTCGGGAACGGTCAGACCGCCCAGGGCGCCTTCCCCGAGGTGGGGAAGTTGCCGGTACACCTCCTCGGGGCCGACGATCTCCGTCTTGCCGTACCCGTTCTGCTCCGCCTTCCGGCGCAGGCCCGGCAGCGCGTCGAGCTCCTCGGCGGTCCAGGCCACCAGCAGCGCCCCGGTGTGCTCGACCGGGATGCCGGTCAGCTCGGCGTACTCCGACAGCAGGTGGTAGCCCTCACCGACCAGCCGGGATTCGAGGGTGCCGGGCTTGGCGTCGAAACCGGTGTGCAGGATGGCGGTGTTCGCCTTGCTCGTACCGTCACCGACGTCGTCGCGCGCGTCGAGCAGCGCGACGCTCAGCTCGTAGCCGGCCAGCTTCCTGGCGATGGCCGAGCCGACGATGCCGGCACCGATCACCGCCACGTCGAACGTGGTGTTCATCGTGTTCCCTCCCGCGCCAGGGTGGCGTTGACCGCCTCCGCCCAGCGGGAGCGGAAGTCGGCCGCCTGATCGGCGGACCATCGGGGTTCGTAGGTCGTGCTGGGCTCCCACGGGTGGACCGCGTCCGCGAGGGAGAGCGACGGGTCGAGCGAGGCGCGGGCCAGCGCCACCGCCCCCATCGGGGTGGCGTGCTGGGAGGGGTAGACGTCGATCCGGATCCGCATCAGGTCGGCGACCGCCTGCATGAGGACCCTGCTCCGGGTGAGCCCGCCGTCCACCCGCAGCCGGGTCAGCGGCTGCCCGAGGTCGGCGGCGACGAGGTCGCCGAGCTCGGCGACCTGCGCCGCGATCCCCTGCAGTACGGCGAGCACGAGGTGCCCGGAACCGGTGGAGAGGGTCAGCCCGGAGAACGAGGCCTTGGCGTCGGGACGCCACCAGGGGGCCGCCAGGCCGGCCAGCGCCGGCACGCACAGCACCCCCTCGGCGTCCGCCGCCGCGACCACGTCCAGGTCCGCGGCGCTACGGATGAAGCCGAGATCCTGGATCCACCGTACGGCGGAGGCGGCCGTGTAGACCTGGCCGTCGAAGCAGTACGAGGTCTCCCCCCGGACTCGCCAGGCGACCGAGGCGGCCAGGTGGGCGGTGGAGCGCGCGGCGGAGGTGCCGGTGTTGGCCAGCAGGAACGCGCCGGTGCCGAAGGTGCACTTCGCCTCTCCGGAGTTCAGGCAGTTCTCGGCGAGCAGGGCGGCCTGCTGGTCGACCACGAGCCCGCCGACGGGGACGTTCCCGCCGAACGCGGAGGTGTGGCCGACCACCTCGTCACAGGAGACGATGCGCGGCAGGCGCTCGGTGCCGAGCCCGAACAGCTCCAGCAGTTCCGGGTCCCACTCGGCGTCGTCGAGCCGGGTGACCAGCGACCGGCTGGCCGTGGCGACATCCGTGACGAACTCCCCGGTCAGATGGTGGATGATCCAGGAATCGGAGGTGGTGACCACCCCTTCACCCGTCACGTTCCGGCGCAGCCAGGCCATCTTTGGGGCGGAGAAGTACGGGTCCAGGATCAGCCCGGTGGTCGCGGCGATCCGGTCCTTGAACTCCTCCAGCTCCGCGCAGACGCCCTCCGAGCGGCGATCCTGCCAGACGATGGCGGCCGAGAGGGGCTCGCCCGTGACGGGGTCCCACGCCAGGACGGTCTCGCCCTGGTTCGCCAGCGTGACGGCGTCGATCCGCACCCCGGCCCGCGCGACGGCCTGGCGGCCGGCGTTGAGTACCGAGTCGAGCAGTTCCCTGGGGTTCTGCTCGACTCCGCCTCCGGGCAGGTAGGTGGGGCGGACCGGGACCTCGGCGAGGCCGAGCACCTCGCCGCGGGCGTCGACGACGATCGCCTTGGTGCCGGATGTTCCCTGGTCTATCGCCAGTACCGTGGTCACCGCCGGTGGGTCCCCTCCGTGCGCCTGCCCTTGGCCGCCCCCGCGGCATCGGCGGTCAGCTCCGCGTCGATGGAGTGCATGTCCGGCATCACCAGGCCCTTCGTGCCCTTGGTGAACAGCAGGTAGGCGAAGTACACGGCGCCGATGGCGAGCATGATGAGCACGTAGACCCACGGCTCCACGAACGAGGCGTCACGGAAGAGCAGCAGCTCGAACGCGAGCCAGATCAGCGCGACGACGATCACCGGGATCTCCCAGCGACCCAGGTCGAACCCCTTGCTCGGCGGCAGCGACTTCCGCTTGACCACGTACATGATGACGGTTCCGGTGTAGATGATCGCCGGCAGCAGGGTGGCGGCGGCGAACAGGCCGAAGAGGGCGTCGGTCCGGGTGGAGAAGACCGCCAGGATCAGCTCGCCGATGACGAACATGAAGACGGTGGCGTTCAGCGGGGTGCCGAAGCGCGGGGAGACCTTGTGCAGGCCCTGCCAGCCGGGGAAGCGCTGGTCGCGGGACATCGCCCAGACCAGCCGCACGCCGGTCATCAGGATCACCATGCCGCAGGCGAAGATCGCGATGACCACCAGCACGAGCAGCGCCGTACCCACCACGGGGCCGAGCGACCGGCTGATCACGTCCGCGACCGGGGTTCCCGACTTGGCCAGCTGGACCGGGTCGCCGGCGAGCAGGGTGACGGCGACGAGGAACAGGAAGCCGAGCACACCGGAGGCGAGAACCGCCTGCCACATGGCGCGGGGGACGACCCGGGCCGGGTCCTTGGTCTCCTCGGCGAGGTTGGCCGCCGACTCGAAACCGACGATCGTGAACGCGCCGAGCAGGAAGCCCAGCATCCACGGACCGGCCGAGGTGAGCGTGCCCATGCTGAGGTAGCCCTCGGACGGGATGGCGCCGGTGCTGAACAGGTTGGCGAAGTTGACCTCCTTGGCGATGAAACCCACGATCAGCAGCAGCAGGACGAGGGCGATCATGCCGATCAGCTCCGCCGTCACGGCGAAGTTGTTGACCCGCTCGGTCCACTTCGTGGAGAGCCCGACCAGCAGCGCCTGGCACATGATGACCACACCGGTGATCACCCAGGCGTTCAGCGCGGTGCCCTCGTAGCCGAGCAGCACCGGCATCACGGTGGAGGCGATGGTGTAGTCCACCGCCACGACCACGACCGCGAGGAACGAGAACGAGACCCAGCCGATGATCCAGCCGAGCACGGGGTTCGCCAGCCGGGACATCCACTGGTAGGAGTATCCGGTCACCGGGATGCGCGCGGCCAGCGAGCCGAAGATGAACGCGACGGCGAGCTGACCGACGATCACGATCGGCCAGGTCCAGATGCCCGCGGGGCCCGAGGTGTTCAGCACCGAGCCGTAGGTGGTGAAAATGCCGGTGGCGATCGAGACGAAGGCGAATGCCACGGCGAACGAGGCGAAACGCCCGGTGCCGCGCTTCATCGCCTGCTTGTAACCGAATTCCGCAACACTTGCGCCGCTCTCCTGATTGCCCGGCGCGGGTGGTGAATACTGGGTCATGGACCTACAACTCCTGTGTTTCCTGTCAGATGGTGCATCGGCGTGCTGGTCCGAGCCGGGTGGCGTTGCCGCGCCGCCCGGCTCCTTCGACGGTGGAGAACGTTCAAGAGAGCACCATCACCCCGCCCCCGCGGGTGATCGCGTCCTGGATGCCGGAGGGTGGTTCCGCCTCGGTGATGAGACCGCCGAGCTCGCCCAGCTCGGCGACCCGGTGCCTGGCGACCAGGCCGAACTTGCTCGAGTCGGCGAGTACGTACGAACGCGTCGCGTTCCTGAGGACGATCTTCCGGACCGCGATCTCGTCCAGGTAGTAGTCGGTCAGGCCGGCCGCGGCGTCGACGCCGCCCGACCCGAGGAACGCGACGTCCGGGTTGAGGTCCGCGAAGAACGCCTGGGCCACCGAGTTCGAGAGCGCGAGGTCTCCGCCGCGCAGCCTGCCCCCGCAGACGAGGACCTCGATGCCGGGCCGCTCGGAGAGTTCCGCCGCGACCAGCAGGGAACACGTGGCCACGGTCCCGGTGAAGTCGAGCGGCAGGGCACGGGCGACCTGGACGGCGGTGGTTCCCACGTCGATCACCACGGTCTGGCCGGGGTGCACCAGCCCGGCGGCGGCACGGCCGATGCGCGTCTTGGCGTCCGCGGCGGTCCCGGTGCGTTCGGCGAAGGGGGCCTCCTCGCCGGCGGCCTGCCCGAGCGTGATGGTCGCGCCCCCGTGCACGCGCGACAGCCTCCCCTGGCGCTCAAGCGCCACGAAGTCACGGCGGATCGTCTCCGCTGACACGCCGAGCTCGTGCGCGAGGTCGTCGGTGCTGACGACGCGGGAGATCCGCAGTGCCTCCCCGATGCGCGCATGCCGCTCAGCGGGCAGCACGACTGCCCACTTCTGTGGAAGTTTGTGCATGCATGAGGGGAATTATGCTTTGGTGTGGTTATCGCGTCAATACATTGCGCTATCGGGTTGGAAACCTTTACCGAGGTCTCCGTCTGCCGGCGGGCGACGTGGAACCCGCTGACCTCGGCTCATAAGCGGACCGTAAGCCCTTGGGGGGCTCTCACCGGGCGACCGCCTCGGGCGTTCCCGGTCATCCGCGGGCATCGGGGCCATTCGACCGGGGGCGTGGGCCGGACGATGACAGGTTCACCACCGCGCCGGCTGCCGGATCACAGGTCGGCGGCGAGGCGGAAGCCGGTGTTGCCCGAGCTGCTGTCCGGGGTGTTGGAGCTCCGGGCGGCGACCCGGTAGCGGTTGCAGTAGGAGTCGTGGCACAGGTAGGAGCCGCCCCGTATCACCCGCGAGGTTCCGGTCTCGGGTCCGCGAGGATCCTCAAGCGGCCGGGAGAGATGGTCGGTGCCGAACCAGTCCGCGCACCACTCCCAGGCGTTGCCGACCATGTTGTGCAGGCCGTAGCCGTTGGGCCGGTACGACTTCACCGGCGCGGTGCCGAGATGGCCGTCCGCTCCGGTGTTGTGCGTGGGGAAGCGGCCCTGCCAGATGTTGCAGCGGTGCTGCCCGCGCGGGGTCAGCTCGTCGCCCCACGGGTATCGTGCCTGGTCCAGGCCACCCCGAGCGGCGTACTCCCACTCGGCCTCGGTCGGCAGCCTGCCGCCCGCCCAGGCACAGTAGGCCACCGCGTCCCGCCAGGAGACGTGCACCACCGGGTGGTCCTGCCGGCCGTTGATCGTGCTGCCGGGACCCTGGGGCGCCTGCCAGCTGGTGCCCTCGATCACCAGCCACCAGGGAGTCTCGGCCGGGGAGGGCGCCCGCCTCCGGAGGTCCGGCGCGACCAGCAGGTGGAAGACGTAGGACCAGTTGAACCGCTCGGCGTCCGTGACGTATCCGGTCGCCTTCACGAACGCCGCGAACTGCGCGTTGGTCACCGCGGTGCGCGCCAGCAGGAAGGGCCGCACCGTCACGGTCCTGATCGGCCCCTCCCCGTCGGCGGGGAACCCCTCGGCGTCGTCGGTCCCCATCCGGAACGCGCCGCCGTCCAGCCGGATGAGCCCGCTCGGCCGCCGGGGCGCGGGGGCGACGGCCACCGGCCGCGGTTCACGGCCGTCCTCGTCTCCGCTACGGCCGGGCGCGCAGCAGTGTCCGCTCATCGCGTTCCTCCCTGCGGTGTCTCGATCGATGAAGCCAAGGGGGTGGCCCCGGGCAGACGGGGCCACCCCTCGACGGCATCCGGTGGGAGAGAGATCATTCCCACCAGATGCTGTCGGTGTCCGGGAAACGCCAGACCTCTTCCGCGTTGTGCTGGGGAAGCTCGGTGACCCGGAGCCCGGACTTCACCGGGTCCTCGTACCGGCCGAAGTATCTCTCCACCCGCCCGGTCAGGTCGGCGACGAGATCCGCGTGCCGGGGGTCCGCGTAGAGGTTGACCGTCTCGCGCGGATCGGCGACCAGGTCGATCAGCTCGGCGGGGCCGTCCGGGTAGCGCAGGGTGAGCTTGTGGGTCCTGGTGCGGATCATCCGCAGGTTCCCGTACTCGCCGTACACCTCCTCGGGCCACTCGGCCACGTGCCCCCCGGCCAGCAGCGGGGCGAAGCTGCGGCCCGGGTAGTCGCGCTCGGCGAGCGTCTCCTCGGGAAGGGAGACGCCGGTGTGCTCCAGGATGGTCTGGAACAGGTCGCAGTGGGTGACCATCTCCGACCTGGACTGGTCACCGAGCAGCGCGCCCGGCCGGTTCAGGATGAGCGGCACCCGGATGGATTCCTCCACCATGTTGTACGGCTTGGTGCCGTTGCCCTTGCCCCAGATGCCGTGGTGCCCCATGTTCAGGCCGTGGTCGGAGGTGTAGACGACCAGCGTGTTCTCGCGCAGGCCCTGGGTCTCCAGCTCGTCGATGAGCCGGCCGACCTGCTCGTCCACCTCCGAGGCCGAGGCGTAGTACTGGGCCAGCGCCTCCCGCCGGTTCCTGCGGCTCGGCATCAGCGACTCCGAGGCCATCCGCCCGAAGGGGTAGGTGGCCTCGTCCGGAACGTCGGCGAAGGTGCTCTGCCGGTAGCGGGACACGTGCCGCTCGGGGCGGCCCTCCCACGGGCTGTGCGTGCCGACGTAGCCGACGTGCAGGAAGAACGGCTTCTCCTCGTCGCGGGCGCGCAGGAAGTCGATCGCCCGGTCGGTGACGCCGTGCCGGTTGTAGCCGCCGCGGAAGGCGGGCGAGTGCTCCCAGGGGCTGTCGAGGTGCTCGGTGTGCGTGCGCTCGTCGGCGACCTCGTACCAGAAGTCGAAACCGGGGGCGCGCTCGAACGACCTGCCCAGGTGCCACTTGCCGGCCAGCCCCGTGGTGTACCCGTGATCACGCAGGATCTCCGGCAGGGTCAGCTCGTCGGCGATCCAGTTGCGCCGGTCCACCTCCGGGTCCCACACGTTGAGGTAGTCGTGCACCCCGTGCTGCGAGGAGAGCCTCCCGGTCAGGAAGGCCGCGCGCCCGGGGGAGCAGACCGGGGTGGGGGTGAAGGAGTTCTCCATCCGCACACCGGTGGCGGCCAGGTAGTCCAGCGTCGGGGTCTGCACCTCCGAGTTGCCGTAACAGCCCAGCGCCCACGAGGCGTGGTCGTCGAGGAAGACGACGAGGACATTGGGACGCACTGGTCCTCCTAGCTGTGACATCAGTAGCCGCCCGCGGAGAAGAGGTAACGGCGCAGGAACGTCGACCCGATGCGCTTCCAGAGCCGGTCGACGATGAAGCCGAGGATTCCGAAGCACAGGATGCCGACGAAGATCTGGTCGGTCCTGAAGTAGGTGCGCGCGTTCCAGATGAGGAAGCCGATGCCGTTCTGCGTCGCGAGGGCCTCGGCCGCCACGATCACCAGGAAGGCGTTGGCGAGCGCCAGCCGCATACCGGTGAAGATGTGCGGGACGGTGGCGGGGAACACCACGGCCCGCAGCAGGGTGACCCTGCCCGCGCCCATGCTGCGCGCCGCGTTGAGCTTGTCGGGGTGCGCCGAGGCCGCGCCGCTGGCGGTGTTCACCATCACGATGAACGCCGCCGAGTAGGCGACGAGGTTGACCTTCGACGCCTCCCCGATGCCGAACCAGAGAATGAAGACCGACACCAGCGCGAGTGCCGGGACGAACCGGAAGAAGTGAATGAACGGATCGACGATGGCCCTGGCGACCCGCGAGGTCCCGGCGAGGATGCCGAGCGGAATCGCGATCACCGATCCGAGGATCCAGCCCAGGAAGACCCGCTGCAGGCTGATCAGGATCGCGCTGCCGAGCGTGCCGTTCGAGATCAGCTCGACCGCGGCGTCGGCCACCGTGGTGGGCGGCGGGAACAGCGTCGGGTCGGTGCCGAGCGTCGCCAGCTGCCACAGGATGACGAACGCCACCACGGCGGCTACCGAGTAGAGCGAGGAACGGCGGAGTCGGCCCACAGCTTGTTCACCTCCTCCTCGATGTCGATCTCGACCTGGCGGGCGAGCTCGACGAATCCGGGGGAGAACTCGTCGCGCGGGTAGGGCAGGTCGACCTGGTACATGCTCTTGATACCCGACACCGGTGGCGCGGACATCACCGCGATCCGCTGTCCGAGCAGTACGGCCTCGCGGATGTCGTGGGTCACGTAGATCACCGTCCGCACCTCCTCCCGCCACAGGCGCGACACCTCGTGCTGGAGGAGTTTCCTGGTCTGGGCGTCCAGGGCGGCGAAGGGCTCGTCCATCAGCACGATCCCCGGCGAGACCGCCAGCACCCTGGCGATCTGCACCCGCTGCTTCATGCCGCCGGACAGCTCGTGCGGGTACTTGCCCGCGGCGTTCTGCAGCCCGACCTTGCGCAGGTAGTCGTCGGCGACGGCCGAGCGCTCCGCGCGGGGACGGCCCTGCATGCGCAGGCCGAACTCGACGTTCTGCTTGGCGGTGAGCCACTCCATCAGCGGCACGTCGACGTTCTGGAAGATCATCGCCCGGTCCGCCCCCGGCCGGGTGACCGGCCCCTCGGGCGTGCGGACGTCGCCCTCCGTCGCGTCGGCGATGCCCGCGATCAGGCGGAGCAGCGTCGACTTGCCGCACCCGCTGGGGCCGACGATCACGAAGAACTCACCGGTGTCGACGGTCAGGTCCAGGTGCCGCAGGACCCAGTCCCCCCGGCCTCCGGTGAAGTCGATGCCGATGTCGCGGAACGAGACGGCCTCGTTCCGCCCGACGCCGGTCACTTGTCGACCTCGACCTTTTCTCCGGCCACGGCCCGCATGGCGGTGAGGTCCACGATCTGCGAGACGTCGGTGACGCCGGTGAGCTTGCCGAGGTCGACCAGGTACTTCTGCAGGTTGACCAGCTGCTCCATCTGGCCCTTGCTGAGCCCGAGCCCGTAGCCCTGGCCGGGGATGCCGGTCTCCAGCGCCTTGACGTCACCCTTGGTGCCCGCCGCGACGATCCGCGCGGCCTCGGCCGGGTCGGCGGTGACCAGGTCGGTGGCCTTCTGGTACGCCCGCAGCACGCCCTCGACCGCGGCGGGGTTCTTGGCCACGAAGTCGGTCCCGCCGACCAGGAAGATCGACTGCACCTGGCGCACCGACTTGTCGTCGGTCATGATCGTGATGTTGGGGTCGGCGGTCGCCTGGTCGACGCCGTTCGCCCAGATCCAGGCCGCGTCGAGCTGGCCGGTCTTCAGCGCGCCGACGATCTCGAACAGGCCGGGCATGGACATGAGCTTGACGTCGCTCTGCGCGATGCCCTGCTGCTCCAGGTACTTCATGGTCACGTACGACTCCAGGGTGCCGTCGACGTAGCCGATGCGCTTGCCGACGAGGTCCTTGGCGTCGGAGATCCCCTTCGTCACGGCCAGCTTGTGGAAGCCCGGTGCCGGAGAGGCGATCGCGCCCAGGATCCGCAGCCTGTCGGAGGCGGCGCTCAGCGCGGCGAAGTCCAGCGCCGGCGCGAGATCGGCCTGGCCGGCGACGACGGCCTTCACCCCGTCGATGCCCTCCTGGTACATCTGCGACTCCACCTGGATCTTCTCCTCGGCGAAGTAGCCCTTCTCCTGGGCCACCCACATCTGGGTGCCGAGCAGGAAGTTGTTCGTGGCGATGCGGACCGTCGCCGGCGCCGCGCTCGCCCCGGTGCCGCCGTCGGTGGTGGGGGTGGTGCTACTGCCGCAGGCCGCAAGCGCGAACAGCGCGACGGCTCCCATAGCTACTGAAAACGGGTGAAAACGCCTCGTGGACATGAGGACTCCGTGGATCTTGAGGTGAATCGTGAAAAGCGGGGGCGGTCAGGTGCGCGCCGTACGGACGAATCTCAGTCGGACCGTGTCCGTCCGGTAGTGAATGTCGCTGAAGATCACTGGGTGCCCGGTCTCGCTGTAGCTGGACTGCACGGCGCGGAGCAGGGGAGTGCCGGGGGCCACCTTCAACAGGGTGGCGATCTCGCCGCTCGCTCCCGCGGCCTCCATCTGGACCTCCATCCGGATGACCCGGGTCCGTCCCATCCCCGACAGCAGGGTCAGCAGGTCGACGTTCACATCGGTCAGCGGGGTGAGGTCGAGCTCGCGCCCGTTGAGCCGGGTGGGCACGTAGTCGCGCAGGAAGACCGCCGGGGTCTCGTCCACGTCGAAGACCCGGTCGACCCGCCACACGGTGGCCACTCCGTCCAGCGCGAGGGCCTGGGCGACCTCGGCGTCGGCGCCGACCCGCTCGACCCGGCCGTAGGACACCGTCGGCTCGTGCCCGGCCGAACGGATCGCGTCCCGGATCGGGATGATCGAGCTGGAGCCGATCACGACCGGCTCGGAGCTGTCGGCCACGAACGTGCCCACACCCCACCGCCTGACCAGCAGGCCCTCACTCCACAGCAGCCAGAGCGCCTCACGCAGGGTGGTGCGGCTCACGCCCCAGCGCTCGGCCAGGTCCTTCTCCGAGGGGAGTTGCGCACCCGGCTGAAGGTCGTCCGCGATGAAGACACGCAGCTCGGCCGCCACCTTGGCCGCGAGGTTCTCACGGATGACCACGTCGTTCCCTTCGCCAGACGTCCAGAGGTCTAACCTCTGCAGGCATATATATAGGGAAATCTAACTAAATGCAATGAGATGTTCACTTGAGTGAGTGAATGATCTACGGTGACCGTTTTCTGGGGCTTCACGAAGAAGATCCGGAAAGGCGGGCGTCGACCTGGGCAGGGTGAGCGAAGATCGACTGTGTCCCTGATGCGGCGATGAGCGGTCCGAACCTGCGGATCCACCCGGGCGGCGTGCCGATCCGCGACACCGCACCCACGAACGGGCATGGGAACGTCGGGTGCGCCGATGGCGATCCGGGTCCCTCGGAACCGTTCCTCGGGGGCGACCGGGCATGCCCCGATGAGGTCCGCCCCGCTCCCTCGCGCGATCACGGCCGGTGTGGCCGTGCCGTGAGGGGCGCCGGTCTCCGTTTCGTGCCCGCGTGCATCGGGGCGAACGGCCCTTTGGTCAGGGGGATTTCGCGAGCGACGGCAGAGTACGCGAACAGCGGAGCTCCAGCCCCTGAAAGTCCTTGGGCTGGAGCTCCGCTTCTTCGTTCACGGCCGGTCCGACCGGTGAGACGCGTTTGACCGCGCGGTTCTGCCGTTCGGTGTTTTGTTCGTGGTTATCGGCAGAACCTGTCGTAGCCGTCGTCGTAGCCGTCCAGCCAGCCTCTGTCGTAGTCACTTATTCTTAGTGCGAGGCCGGGCAATTCTCCTGATTTAGCCCGTGGCCTTGAGCAGTCCTGGCCGGCGGCCCGGTAGCCGTCTCGGTAGCCGTTCCAGTACCCTCCCCTCGGGTCCCTGGCCGGTGGGGTCGGCTCCGTCAC
Organism: Streptosporangium sp. NPDC002607; assembly: GCF_053592655.1. Taxonomy (NCBI): domain Bacteria; kingdom Bacillati; phylum Actinomycetota; class Actinomycetes; order Streptosporangiales; family Streptosporangiaceae; genus Streptosporangium; species Streptosporangium sp. NPDC002607. Next base: position 139,741 of record NZ_JBSFWD010000008.1, on the reverse strand, counting down.
CCTGGCCGGCAGGGTGCTCACCGCTGGTGACGCGGGATCCGGCGCGGCCGAGGCGGGTGAGATCGAGACCGGTCCGAGGGCCAGGACCGCGAGAAGCGCCGGACCGAGAACCATCAGTTGTCGCTTGCCGTACATGGGTTCCTCCTCTGAATGGCCGCGAGTGTGAATCACTTGGCGGCCATGGGCACCAGGCACGATATAAGGCGAACCGTTTGCGGCAAGGGATCTGATTGCTCGCTTTCTCATTCTTGAAGTAGGTATGGGCGAAGCCAATTTCCCCGCGATTTCTGTTTGTTCCGGCGACTTCCGGGAAACCGCGTACTGGACTCGGCCACGAGATCTCCCAGGACGTGAACCGGCCGGCCACGGCAACTGGAAGAGGAGCGGGGTTGTCGACGCCCCGCTCCTCTTCTAGCCGTTGCCGTGGTTATGGCTAATGACCACATCGGCTGCAGCTGCTCCCACCACAGTGGTCCGGTGCCTGGTCGGAGGTGAGATCGACGATGGGCTCGAACACGAATGTTTGATCGGTGATGACATCGACCGGTGTCTCTGTGCTCATGGGCTTCCTTTCACAGTGTGACCCGCTGTGGGCGGGCCACAGCTCGACGACCCGTTGCCGGGCCGATTTCCGCGCCGTTCGAGTGACCTCGGTGAGGTCGGCGCGGAGCCTGATGGAGATGGCCATCCAGGAGCCGTCTCAGTAACGGTCAGGGGTGAGGTTCAGCACGCCGGCCGCCGCGAACCGGGTGAGCATGCCGGTGACCTGGTCGGAGTCGGCGCCGATCGCCGCGATCACCTCCGCGACGTTCCGGGTGCCGTCGCAGCGGCTCAGCAGGGCGGCGGTGGCGTCGTTGATCCGGTAGACCCGGACGGTCGGCTCACCCCACTGGCGTTGCAGCAGGATCGACGTGTGCCGGGCGGGCAGTCGCGAGGGCGGCACCTCGGCGGTGACGTCGTGACCGAAGGAGGCGGTCCGGACGGTGGGGGAGACGCCGGGCATCCCACGTACCGGTCCGTCCGGCGCGAGGACCGGTTCTCCGGCTGCCTGGGCGGCCCGCCGGTCACCGGCGAGTTGTCCGCACAGCAGTTCATAGCGGGCGAAGTCAACCAGTGGCGCCGGTACCCGGCCGTCGATCCACATCACCAGTTGCCCGGCCTCCCCGGAATCCACAACCCCCTCGCCCGGTCGCGGCCGGCGAACGGTGGCGGCGGCGAACCCGTCCAGCAGCTCCGGATGGTGGGCCTTCAGCTCGGCGGCGGTGGCGGGCAGGCAGGCCGTCACCTTCTGTACCAGCTTGCCGCGGACGCTCTCGCCGGTGACCCGGAATCCCGCGGGGGAGGCGCCTGCCAGCATGGCCAGCTCGGCGTCGCTCAGCCCGTAACGGTGCCGCAGCCGGGCAGGGTGCTCACGCAACGTCGCCAGCTCGGCCTCGCGGGTCAGCACCGCGGCCAGGGCCTCCAGCAGGCCCATCAGACGCTCCCTGCCAGGAGGGTCCGGGCCCGGTCGACCTCCGCCAGCAGCTCGTACGGATCATCGGGGAAGTTCCGGTCCCGTTCCACCAGGGTGGCCTGAACGGTGGTGCGGCCCACCAGTTCGGCCAGCAGCCCCCACACCCGGGGCGGTACCGGTTCACCATGGGTGTCGAGGGACGGCTCGCCGTCGTCTGAGTCCTCACCGCCCGCCAGGTGCACCTGCGCCACCCGCTCCACCGGGATGGTGCCGAGGAACTCCAGCGGATCGAAATCGTGATTGCGGGCGTTGATGTCGAGATTGGTCAGGTCCAGTAACAGATGACACTCGCAGTTCTCCATCACCTCGGCGATGAACTGCGCCTCGCTGAGCGGGCCGGCCAGATCCACGTAGTAGGTGATGTTCTCCAGCAGGAACGGCGCCCCCACCGCGTCCTGCACCTTCTGCGCCCGGCGTCCCAGCCGGCGTGCCGTCTCCCGGGTGCGGGGCAGCGGTACGAGCACCCCGAGCGCCACCTGATCGGTCCGGGTGAAACAGAGATGGTCGCTGAACCACGGCGCGTCGACCTCGGCGACCAGAGCCGCCAGCGCCTCAAGGTAGTCCCCGTCGACCTCGCGGTCCGACCCGATGGACATCTCCACCCCGTGCGGCACGATCGGGAACCGGGTGGCCAGCGCGCGCAACCGTTCCCGCCTGTCGGCCGGGGCGAACAGGAAGTGCTCAGTGATCACTTCCAGCCAGTCGATCCGGTCGGCATGCTGGTCGATCATCTCTGCGAGCTCGGCCCGGTAACCCAGGCCTGAGCCCAACTCGCGCAATCCGAACACCGTGCACCCCCAAGATCCAGCGTGTGTCGCCATCCAGGGATCTCGCGTTGCCAGTACTCCCGAATAATTCCCGAGCCCGTTTCCGCCACACTCCCCCGGCAGACAAATGCTGAATTATGCCGAAAAAAGCGGATATGCACAGAAATATGAAAATCCTTGATGATGATTTCCCGGCGTCCGCCAAGATCTAGTATTCGAAGGATCTAATCAGTTCGTAGGTTCCTGGACTCAGGAATGGCGATCGCCGATGTAGGTGGGATGTGGATCGGCGAAGAAGGACCACACCAGAGCGGGCGTCTTCTATGGACGCCGCGGCGCGCCCAGCGTCGGGGTCTTGAGCTTTTCGACGCCGCCGGCCAAGAAGCGGGGCGCTCCGGTCATGCTTGACGCTCTTTCGCACCCACCCGTCCGGGTTGAGCTCGGATGAGTACGCCGGCAGGAGAACAGCGACGGTCCGCCCTGGCTGTCGTCGGCGACCGGACAGGAAAGCCAAGGTCATCGGCAGGATCAGGGTTACCGGCGTCGACCCCGATCTCGTCCAGCCGGTCGGCGCGATCCAGGTGGGGGCACGTTGACCGACCGCACCCCCGACTCGACGAACCGATCCAACACGGCCAGGACGCCGCCGCGGGCCTGATCGGCGGCCCGCTCGGCGATTCGACGAGCGGCCTCCGCCTGGGCTTCCCCGACTTCCGGGGCCGACCCGCGGACGTCGGCCCAGGTGGTCGCCGGTAGGCCGTGTCCACAAGATCCAAGTTGGATACAAGCCCTTTGCAAGAGCACATCATCATGATCGGGAAACGCAAGGAAAGTTCGTGACACAGAGAATGAGGTTGAAGTAGTGACCATTCGTATCGACGATCTGCACGGTGCCGCTGAGCTGTCCGACGACGCGATGGACAGCGTGATCGGTGGGCGTGAGCCGATGACCCCGCCCAGCCCCAGGGTGTGCACCTCCATCAACAACGGCCAGCCGGACAGGTGCTACGACTTCTGATCGATCGGGGGCGGCGCCCGCGCGGGTGCCGCCCGTTCCCCCTGGAGAACCTGGTGATCCTGATACTCAGTGCGAAGAGCGACGCGGGGGTCAACCTCGTTCTGCCCAAGCTCGTCGAGCGCGGCCTCGAGGTGTACTGGTGGGACCCCGGCGACTATCCTTCCGCTACCCGAATCACCTCCCGGCTGGTCAACGGAACGTGGCGGCACACGCTGGTGACGGATGACGCGGAGATCGACTCGTCGGACATCAGCACCGTCTGGGTGCGCCGCCCCGAGCAGCCACAGGCGGCGTCGACCGTCGAAAACCCCGACTACCGCGACTTCGTGAAGAAGATCGGGCGGATCTACCTCGACGGCTGGGAGGAGACGCTCGACGCCCGTTGGTTCCCCGCTCGAATGAGCGTTCTGATGCATGCCCAGAACAAGCTGGTCAACCTCGCCGCCGGGGCCAGGCTCGGCTTCACCGTGCCCGAGACGACCTTCACCAACGACCCCGAGGGGCTCGCAGAGGCGTGGGCGGAGACGGAGGGCCGGCTCATCGCCAAGGAGGTCGAGTTCGTGCCGTACCAGCTCGACGGTAGGGGCCACAGCTTCTACACCACGCCGCTCACCCGGCGGCACCTCACCAGCCGCCACCGCCTGGCGCACGCCCCCGTGATCCTCCAGCCGAGGATCGAAAAGGCCACGGAACTGCGGATCACCGTCGTGGGCGAGCAGGTCTTCACCGTGGAGATCCACTCCCAGGGGTCACGGATGACCCGCGAGGACTTCCGCCACTACGAAGGCAACTTCACCGAGTACGCCGTCCACGACCTGCCCAAGGACGTGGAGCGGCGCTGCGTCGAGCTGGTCAGGTCGCTGAACCTGGCCTTCGGCTGCATCGATGTGATCGTCACCCCGGAAGGCGAGTACGTGTACCTGGAGCTGAACCCCAACGGTCAGTGGGGGTGGCTGGAGGAGTTCACCGACCTGCGCATCTCCGACGCGGTCGCCGACTGGCTGGCCGCCGGAGAGCCGGCCGTCCGGGAGGTGACCGCGTGACCGGTTACCCGGAGACGCTCGCCGCAGCCGTCGAACTGCTGCGCGGGCTGCCGCGCCACCGCGACGCCGTGCCCGAGGCGCGCACGACCGTGGCCGCCTGGCGCGCCGCCAACCCCGGCTCCCGCGCCCAGCTCGTCGTGGACGTACGGCCGGGCACGCCGCTGGTCGACTACGATCTGCTCGTCGACCATCCGGACGGCGGCACCGTCGCGGTCACCGCGTCCGTCGAGGACGGCGTCCCATGGACGATCGACCACTCCGCGCACTGGGCGGCGAGCAAGGTACTGAGCGTGGACGGTCAGGAGCTGTCGGTGCAGACGGCCCTGCTCACGATGCGGGCGTACGGCGAGCGCGACCGGACCCTGCACGACGACCTGATCGACTACTGCCTCCTCACGCTGGAGACCTGGGACGACGAGGCGCCGTCCGAGGAGGAGCTGCAGCGGGCGTCCGACCACTTCCGGCGGCGGCGCGGGCTGCACAGCCGCGCCGACATGCTGCGATGGCTGAAGGAGGTCGGCCTGACCCCCCAGGCGTACCAGAACCACCTGTTCGCCCTGGCCAGGACGGGCCGGTTCAGGAGCCGCAAGGAGACCGAGTCGGCCAGAGCCTACTTCGAGGACCACACCGCGGACTTCGACCACGTGTCGGCCGCGTGGGCGGTCGGTCCGGAGTCCAGGCTCGGCGAGCTGGCCGTCCAGGACGACCCCTTCGCGGCGCTGGGCGCCGCGGTGGCGAATCCCTCCGGCGAGCTCGCCGTCCAGGTAGCCGAGCGGGTGGCGGCCGAGCTGCCCGCGCCACTGCGCGACATCGCCGAGGGCGTGGCGGTCGGCCCCGTGCCGTACCGGGACTCGTTCCTCTTCGGCGCCGTACGTCACCGCCGCCCCGCCCAGCCCGACGCCGCCACGCTCGCCGTGGCGGGGCGAGCCGCGTTTTCCGCCTTCATGGCCGACCGGCGAGCCAAGGCGAAGATCGAGTGGTACTGGCTCTGAGCGCGGCGCCTCGTTGAGGGCGCCGGTCCTGGGGACGGGGTTCCCAGGGCCGGCGTCCCACCTCGATGGACGCGGAGCCCGGTCCACGCGGACCTTCGGCTCCGGCCGTCGACATCCGACACCGAACCGGAGCCACGCTTTAAAGTGTGACTCCAATGTCTTCAGATCCGCGTCGGCGCCCCCCGTCGGCCGGGAAGGGGTGACCGATGACGGTCCTGGGCGGATTCCACCACGTCAAACTGCCGGTCTCGGACGTGCGCAAGAGCATCGAGTGGTACGGGCGGGTGCTCGGCCTTGACGTGGCGATCGAGTTCGTCGAGGCGGGCGTACTGCGCGGTGTGGCGCTGCGCGACCGGGACGGCACCCTCATGCTGGCGCTGCGCGAGGAGCCCCGGCTGGCCGGGGAACTGCGCGGGTTCGACCCCGTCGCACTCGGCGTGCCGACCTACGACGCGCTGGTGGAGTGGTCGGATCACCTCGGCGCCGTCGGCGCCGCCCACTCCGGAATCACCGAGGCCAGCATCGGATGGCTGATCAGCGGGGTGACCGACCCCGACGGCATCGAGATCCGCCTCTACACCCTGCAGAAACGCGGGTGAACCCACCGCTGACCCACCGGCGGGCAGATCACCGAGGCCCGGGTCTCGACCGGCTCGACGAGGAGAACTCGACGTACCACCACACGGTACGGACCGGGGCATGAGCCCGTACGATCATCGGCGGGTATGGCCGGAGCGGTGACGACAGAGGTGTGGCGCGGGCGTTAACGCCGCTGTTACCGGTGGTCGGATACGACTTCGATCATGCGGATACTGGTGGTGGAGGACGAGCGGGATCTGGCCGACCTGGTGGCCATGGGGCTGCAGCGGCACGCGATGGCGGTGGACGTGGTCTACGACGGCGAGGCCGCGGTGGAACGGCTGGCCGTCAACGACTACGACGTGCTGGTGCTGGACCGGGACCTGCCCGGGATACCCGGCGACGTGATCTGCCGGGATCTGGTGCGGGCCGGGGCACGTACCCGCATCCTGATGCTGACCGCGGCCGCGTCGGTGCCCGAACGGGTCGCGGGGCTGGGGTTGGGGGCCGACGACTACCTGCCCAAACCCTTCGACTACACCGAACTGGTGGCGCGGGTGCGGGCCCTGGGACGGCGCAGCCAGGCGCCGCTGCCACCGGTGCTGGAACGGCACGGGATCGTGCTGGACCCCCAGCGGATGCAGGTCTCCCGCGACGGCCGCTTCCTGAGGCTGTCGCTGAAGGAGTACGCGGTGCTTGAAGTGCTGATGCGGGCGAACGGGAGCGTGGTGAGCGCCGAGACGCTGCTGGAGTCGGCCTGGGACGAGCACGTCGACCCGTTCACCACCGTGGTGCGCGTCATCATCAGCCGGTTGCGCGCCAAGCTCGGCGACCCGCCGTGCATCAGGACCGTGCCGGGCGCCGGGTACCTGCTGTGACCCGGCGTACGGCCTGGGAACGTGCGGTGCCGGATGTCCGACGTGACCCGGCGTACGGTCTGGGAACTCCGCCGTGACCCGGCACGCGGCCTGGAAACCTTTCGGCACGGTACGAGCGCGCCTCACCCTGCTGTACACCGGCCTGTTCCTGGTCACCTCGACGATCCTGCTCACCGTGGTGAACCTGCTGCTCACGAGCGCGCTGGAGAGCCGGGTCAGCTCCATCGCGGAGGACTTTCCGCCCTTCGGCGAACTCCCCGCGCCGAGGGCACCCGGGGCACCCGGGGCGCCCGGGTGCCCCGGGTGCCTGGTGCGGCCCGAGGTCGTCGACACCATGAACGCTCTGTCCGGTGCGGTGCTGCGGTACCAGTGGACCGTCAGCGCGATCGTGATCGCCCTGCTCGCCGTCGTCTCGGTGGCCGCGGGCTGGTGGCTGGCCGGACGGGTGCTGAGCCCGCTGCGGCACATCACCGCCACCGCGCACCGTCTCTCCCTGTCCAACCTGCACGAGCGGATCGCGCTGGCCGGTCCCCGCGACGAGCTCACCGATCTCGCCGACACCTTCGACGCGATGCTGGAACGGCTGGAACGGTCGGTGGACAGCCAGCGCCGTTTCATCGCCAACGCCGCCCACGAACTGCGGACCCCGCTGGCCGTCCAGCGGGCCGCGATCCAGATCGGGCTGGACGACCCGCTGCCGGGCCGGCTGATCCCGGTACGGGAGAAACTGCTGACCGCCAACCGGCGGACCGAGCGGCTGATCGACTCGCTGCTCCTTCTCTCCCAGGCGGAACACGGCCTGGACCGTATGGAGCCGGTGGCCCTCGACGCGCTGATCCGCCAGACGGTCGAGGAGACGGCCGCCGACGGTGTCGTCATGGGTGTCGTCATCACCTCAGGCACCCGGCCGGTCGTCGTCGCGGGTGACCCGGTGCTGCTCGGCAGGCTCCTGACCAACCTGCTGCAGAACGCGGTCCGCTACAACCGTCCCGGCGGGACCGTGCACGTCGGCCTCACCGAGGCGGGTGTGCTGACCGTCCGCAACACCGGCCCGGACGTGCCCGCCGAACGGATCGCCGAGCTGTTCCAGCCGTTCCGCAGGCTGCACTCCCGGACCCGGAGCGCCGACGGCGCCGGTCTCGGCCTGTCCATCGTGGCCTCGATCGCCCAGGCCCACCACGCCGCTCTCGCCGCCCGGCCCAACCCCGGTGGCGGCCTTGAGCTGACCGTGAGGTTCCCCGTCCCCAGCACCGGAGCGGAGCCCGGCAGCCGCCGGGCTCCGTGATCGAGGAGGGCCTACTTCAGCAGGGTCAGGGCCTTCGCGACGCCCGGGTCGCGTCCGGCGGACAGGTCCGCGGAGGTCATCGGGGCCTGGTGGTCGGGGGCGACGCCGATGGTGTTGACGACCTCCCGGTTCGCTCCGATCTCGTGGACCCTGGGCAGGATGAGAATGCTGCCGTCGTCGAGCAGATAGCCGGCTCCGGGGCCGGACACCGCGCCGGCGGTACGGGTGCCGACCAGGGTGCCGAGGCGCAGATCCTTGACCGTACTGGTGAAGGAGTCGCACGCCGAGGCGCAGTTGCGGTCGATGAGCGCGACCAGGGGCAGGCCCAGCAGTGGCACGGTGTCGTCGCTCCGGTTGGCGGTGCAGCGGTCGCGCACGTCGCACCAGTAGCTGGTGGCCTTGCCGTGCGACCAGGCGCCGAGCAGCCTGGCGACCTCCTGCGGGCTGCCGCCGCCGTTGCCGCGCAGGTCCAGCACCACCCCGCGCAGGGGCGCCTGCTCGCGCAGGGAGGCGATGGCCTGCAGGACCTTGTCCGCCGCGCCGGGGAAGAAGGCCGGCAGCGCGACGTAGGCGACGGCGCCGGACAGCAGCCTGGACTCGACCTTCGGCTCCGGTCCCGAGACGGGCGCGGGCGTCACCGAGGCGGTGACGGTGCCGCCGGTGGAGGGACGGCGCAGGGTGAGCCGGATCGCCTTCCCCGCCGGGGGCCTGATGATCCCGTCAAGGACCCCCTGGGAGAGCACCCCGTTGACGAAGAGCGGCACCTCGTCGACCGCGACGAGCTCGTCGCCCGGCCGGATCCCCGCCTTGGCGGCCGGGCCGTCAGGAAGAACGTCGGTGATGAAGGCCGGCGGGGTGGCCGCCGGATCGGCCACTCCCGGAGGACGGATGCCGGAGAGGCGGGCGCCGAGCGACACTCCGCCAGGAGTCGGACGATCCCAGTTCGCGTGGTTGTCGTCGAGGCTCCTCACCATGCCGCGCATCGTCGCCTCCGCGACCGCCTGCCGTACCTCGGGGTCGGTCGGCAACGTGTCGACGACCTTCTGGTAGACGGTGCGGAACGCGGCCCAGTCGGCGTCCTTGCGGCCGGTGAGCGCCGGCAGCGTCGCGTTCGGCCGGTCCAGCCCGCGGCGCTGCAACTCCTGGGTGAGCGCGGTGAACGCGGGCACCAGCAGCGCGCGGGGGTCCAGGACCGGACCGCTGTAGTAGTTGGCGAAGACGCAGCGGTACGCCTGCTCGATGGTGGTGACGGTGGTCGGCTTCAGCGCCGGAGGTCCGGACGGGCCGGACGGGGGCGTGCACGCCGGTGGCCGGCCGCCGGCCGCGCGGTCGGCGCTCGCGCCGGTGGCCCCGGAACCGATGAGGGCGGCCAGCGCGACCGCGACGACGAACGATTTCCTGTTTCTCATGCCGCCGAGCATCGCGATCATGCCGTTGCCGGGATGTGAACGCGAACGTTAACACCGCCGTAGCGGTCCCTCCGGTAGGGAGCACGGCGCTCGGGCGGGGTGATCCACCCGGCCGCGGCGGGTCAGCCCGGAGCCTGGCCGAGGGCGGTGGCCAGATCCTCCCCGGCCCATCCGGTGCCGTCTCTCCAGATCGTCGTGATGCCGAAGGCGGTGGTCAGCATCGCCGGCGCCCACGCGGGCTCGGGGGCCTGGGGGAGCACGAGGAAGAGGTGCTCCGCGCGGTCCCCGCCGACGTGCTCGACCTCCATGATCCGCAGTACCGCCTCGCGCATCCGCTCGTAGGTGTGCCCGCCCTCTCCCAGGACCTCGTACAGGACCGCTCCCCGCGGACCCTTGCAGGTGATGTCGGCGAGAGGGGACTGCGAGGGGGCGAGCCTGGCCCCGTGCAGCTCGGCGATGAGCCGGTAACGCACCTGCTCGTGGACGTGGCACTGCCTGTCGGCGCCGACCCGCTCCTCCAGCGAGGAGACGAAGGACCGGAAGCTCTCATCCGTGGCCGGGGTGTCGGGCCTCATCGTGGTGTTCTCCTCGGCGCTGGTGAATTCCTCCGGTACGGGGTGTGCCGATCCGTTCTGCGCGGTGATCGTGGCAGTGGCCGGTTTCCCGGGCACGGTGAGCGTTGAGGTGGCGAGTTCTTTCGGTACGGGGTGTGCCGACCCGTTCTGCACCGTGATCGTGGTAGTAGCCGGTTCTCCGGGCGCCGCGAGCGCCGGGGCCTCCGGTCCGCCCAGCACCGCGGGGAGCGGCGCCGCGTGGACGACGGTGAGCGACTGGGTGCACCTGGTGATCGCCACATAGAGCCGGCGCGGCCCCGCGGGCCCCTGGTCGGCGATGGCGGCGGGTTCGACCACCACGACGTGGTCGAACTCCAGGCCCCTGGCCATGGTCGCGGGCAGCACGCTCACCGGCGGTACGTCGTCCGCCGCGACGGTTCCCTGCAGCGCCGCGACCTTCCGCTCCAGCTCCTCCAGCAACGCGGTGCCGTCGGGGGCGATCAGCGCGACCGACCGCGACCGCTCCAGGTCGGCCGTGGCGAGATCCAGCGCCCGCGCGAGGGCCTCGTCCGCCAACCGCTCGGGTCCGGTGCGCGCGATCGTCAGCGAGGTCTCGTCGGCGGGGCGTACCGACACCGGGACCGTGGTGGACAGGGACACGGCCCTGGCCAGCGGCGCCGCGAACCGCATGACCTCGTCGGGGACCCGGTAGCCCACGGCCAGCTCGGCCAGGTGCCAGCCGTCGCGCCCGCTCAGGATTCCGGCGAGCCGTCCCCACACGTCGTACTGGCGGGCGCCGGTGGTCTGGGCGAGGTCGCCGAGCACGGTCATCGAACCGCCGGGGCAGCGGCGGGCGATGGAGCGCGCCTGCATGGGGGTGAGATCCTGGGCCTCGTCCACCACGATGTGCCGGTAGCGGCGCGGCTCGTCCCCGGACAACAGGTGGCGCAGCTCCTCAAGGCAGACGAGGTCGTCGGGAGTCCAGGGCTCCTCGGAGGCACGGCTCACCCGGGGGCGCAGCACCGCCTCCCGCTCCTGTTCGGTCAGCACGCCGGGAGCCGCCGCGTGGATCGCGTCCGGGTCGTTCAACGTCCTGCGCAGGATGGTCTCGGCGTTGAGCGCGGGCCACATCGCGTTGATCAGGGAGGCCACCCGGCCGTGCTTCTCGATCCCGGACCGCAGGGCGCCGTCCGGTCGCTGCCCGGGAAGCGCCTTGGCGTATCTGCTCAGCAGGCGGTCGACGAACGTGTCGACGAACTTGCGGCGGCGGACCAGGTAGGGGCCGCTGGAGTCGCGCGCCTCGACGGCGAGCGCCTCGATCTCGGTGCCGGGAAGCGTCAGCGCGGCTCCCCGGTACGGGGTGCTGAAGACGTCGTCGCTGATGTGCGAGGCCGGCGCCTCGGGCCGGATGCCGCTCTCGACGACGCGGCGCAGCACCTCGGCCATCCGCTCGTCCGACTTGACCAGGTGCGCCGCGGGAGTGTCGACGGCGCGGACCTCGCCGTCCCAGAGCCGCGCCACCTCCACCGTCGCCACCCCCCGGCTGCCGAGCCTCGGCAGGACCTGGCTGACGTAGCGCAGGAACCCCCGGTGCGGTCCGATCACCAGGACGTCGTCCGGGGTGAGCCCCCGGTTCGTCGGGTCCAGCAGCCAGACGACGCGGTGCAGGCCGACCGCGGTCTTGCCGGTCCCCGGGCCGCCCTGCACGACCAGCACCCCCGGCCGTCCGTCGGAGACCAGGTCCAGCTGGTCTCGCTGGATGGTCTCCACGATGTCGCGCATCAGCCCGTCGCGGGCCCGGTCGAGGTCGGCGAGGAGGAAGGCGTCGGCGTTCTCGCCGGGCGGCTCCTCGATGGGGGAGACGGCCTCGGGGACCTCCTGGAGTCTGCGGTTCGCGACCCGGGGCCGGATGTCGTCGAGGTAGTCGGTCACCGTGCGCCCGTGCAGGCGCAGCTTGCGGCGGAGCCGGATCTCGCCGGGGCGGGAGGCACGGGCCTTCATCCAGCGGACCGCCTGCTCGGTGGTCCAGCTGATCACGACGAGATCGCCCTCGGCGTCGCGGACCGCGCGGCGTCCGATGCGCCAGCTCTCCCGGCCGTCCGGGTCGTCGGCGACGTCGACGCGCATGAAGACGAGCGGTTGCTCGCCGAGGTCGTCCTCCACCCCGAACTCGGGGGGCACGTCCGGGACGAAGGGGAGGCCGGTGTCGGGGTGCTCCTGGCCGTGCGTGCTCCTGACCCGGTCGGCGCCGAGCCGTCTGCGCTCGACGCAGTCGTACGCGTGGTCGACGGCGCGCTGCTCCTCGGCGATCACGGCGATGCGCTCCTCGTGCGGGATCACCAGGGCACGGATGCCCGCGCCCGTCCCGCTCGTCCGGTCGCCACTCGCCGCTCCGGCGGCGCGGTCACCACTGGCCGCCAGGGCGACGGGGTTGCCGCCCCGGGTCAGGGTGGCACGGTCGACGCTGCCCATGTTTCCTCCGAGGTCGGTGCCCGGCGGCACTGCTGGACTGGGGGTTTCCCTCGACGGGACGCGCGGCCCGAACCGGACCGGAGCGAGGGGACTCCGCTCGGTAATCCGATCGAGTGTGCGCCGCGTCACACTCATGGACCGTAGACCATCTTCCAAGAAATGTGAACTGAACGCACAAAGATTTTTTATGTGAACCTTAGTCCTGAGTGTGGTCTTCGCGGTGGACTCTTCCCAGGAGAGCATCCCCGGCCAGGCGCCGGTGGCGTACGGACACCGGTTGTGCGGCGTCCACCCGCGAAACGACCGTGGTCGTCCACCGCCGAGTCGCTCAGCCGCGTGGCAGCCGCCGGAGAGTTACTTTGAAATCATGACGAACTCCTCAATGCAGGACACGCGGTCGCGTCGATACTGGGACAGGCAGGCCGACTCGTACGACCGGCGGATGGAGTTCGTCGAGCGCCGCTTCTTCGCCGGCAGCCGTCCGTGGCTGTGCGGGCAGGCGTCCGGCGACACCCTGGAGGTGGCGGTCGGCACCGGCATGAACCTCGCCCACTACTCAGGAGACGTCCGGCTGACCGGGGTGGAGTGGAGCGCCGCCATGCTCGCGGTGGCCCGGCACCGGGCCGAGACTCTCGGCCGGGCGGCCGACCTGCGGCAGGGCGACGCGCGCGCACTGACCTTTCCCGACGAGCGCTTCGACACGGTCGTCTGCACGTTCTCACTCTGCGGCATCTCCGACGAGCGGGCGGCGCTGGAGGAGATGGCCCGGGTGCTCAAACCGGGCGGCCTGCTGCTCCTGGCCGACCACGTGGCCTCGTCGTCCTGGCCGTTGCGAATGGGGCAGCGGCTGGTCGACCTCTTCAGCGTGCCGGCGGCCGGCGAGCACTACTGCCGCCGGCCCCTGATCGGGGTGCGCGAGATGGGATTCGCGGTGGAGCGGCACGAGCGTTTCAAACTCGGCACCATCGAGCGGTTCGCGGCCAGGAAACCGGCCGCCGGGTAGCGGCTTCCGCCCGGCCGCGTCGGCTCAGCCGAGTGCGTGGCCGGTGGTGGCGTCGATGTGGCCGGGAATCGGGTCGTGCCGGTCGCCGACCGATGGGGTGCCGGTCGGTTCGAACATCAGGATCGAGGCACCCCGGGCCGACGACGGCCGGTGCTCGACACCGCGAGGTACGACGAACACCGCACCCTGTGGCAGCGTGACGACGCGTTCGCCGATGTCGGCATCGCGCAGGGCGATGGACAACTCGCCGTCGAGCACCATGAAGAACTCGTCGGTGTTCTCGTGGACATGCCAGATGTGCTCGCCGGACACCTTCGCGATCCGGACCTCGTAGTCGTTCACCCGGGTGACGATTCGCGGGCTCCACAGCCTGTCGAAGCCGGCCAGCGCGGTCCGCAGGAGGATCGGTTCAGCGTTCATGGGGCCATCGTGGCGGGTGGCGTCCAGGCGGCGCGAGTGCTAGGAATCGCACATGTCGCATGGATTCTCGCAGGGAACGGCGGGCCGGCCTCACCGGGTGACCGTGATCGTAGACAACGGCTCGAACCCGTTCGAGCTGGGCGTGGCGACCGAGCTGTTCGGGCTGCGCCGCCCCGAGATCGACGTGCCGTGGTACGACTTCACGCTCAGCGCCGCGCTGCCCGCCGTCCGCATGCACGCCGGAATGTTCACGCTGTCGGACGTGGCCGGGCTTGACGCGGTCGACGGGGCAGACACCGTGATCGTGCCCAACCGGCCGGATCCGCTGGTGGAGCCGGCTCCGGAGGTGCTGGCCGCCATCCGGCGCGCCGCCGGGCGGGGCGCCCGGCTGGTGAGCTTCTGCACCGGCACGTTCACCCTGGCCGCGGCGGGCGTCCTCGACAATCGCAGGGCCACCACGCACTGGCGCTGGGCGGAGTCGTTCACCGCCCGCTACCCCGAGGTCCGGCTCCAGCCCGACGTGTTGTTCGTCGACGACGGCGACGTGCTGACCGCGGCGGGCAGCGCGGCGGCGCTGGACCTCGGCCTGCACCTGATCCGCCGCGACCACGGCGCGGAGGTAGCCAACACGGTGAGCCGTCGCCTGGTGTTCGCGGCGCATCGGGACGGTGGTCAGCGGCAGTTCGTCGAACGGCCGGTTCCCGCCGTCCCCGACGCCTCCCTCGGCTCCGTGCTCGCCTGGGCGCAGGAGCGGCTGGACCGGCCGCTGACCGTCGCGGACCTGGCGGCACGCGCGGCGGTCAGCCCCGCCACCCTGCACCGGCGGTTCGCCGCCCAGCTCGGCATCACCCCCCTGGCCTGGCTCACGGCCGAACGGGTGGCGCTGGCCTGCCGGCTGATCGAGCGAGGCGAGCTCCGGTTCGACATGGTGGCCCGGCTCAGCGGGCTCGGAACCGCGTCGAACCTGCGGGCCCGGATGCGGCGGCAGACCGGGCTCAGCCCGCTGGCCTACCGGCGGCGGTTCGGGCCGGACGCCGAGCCGGCCCCGGCGGGATGAGCTCCTCGGTCAGTTGGTACGGGTGTTGGGGAGGTGCTCGCCCAGGTAGCCGATCCAGATCTTGCCGGTGGTGCCGGCGGAGTCGTCGTGGAAGTACATCCGAGGGGCCGGGTACCCGACGGACCGGAGCTTGATGTGCGACTCCATCAGGACCTGCCCGCTCGGATGCACCTCGGGCGGGACGGCGAACCTGCGGGGGGCGCTGAACTTGGAACGGGTGACCACGCTCTTCGACTCGCGCATGGAGAGCATCCCGGTGGGGATGGTGCGGCGACCGGGAGAGTCACCGGCGCACCAGTCGTAGAAGCCGCCCGCGAACCTCCCGCTGGACCGCGCCCCCGCGAAGTCGTCCAGGGCGCGCAGCGCGTCCCACGCCTTCGCCGCCCAGGTACGGCACTGGATGTGATGCTCCAGGTCCAGCCGGGCGGCGGCGCCGTCGGTGTCGCCGACACCGATGTGATGCAGGCTCTCGCGGGCCTTGGCCAGAACCTCGACCAGGCCGCCGGGTTCGAACACCGGATCGTCCTCGGTCACCCCGTACACCGGCTGGCCCGCCTCGGCGAGCCTGCGCTCCAGCCAGCGGACCCGCTCGGCGAGCTTCCTGGCGCTCGTGACGGCCTCGGCGTACTCCTCGTTGAGCAACCGGTGCTCGTCGCGGAGGTTCTTCTCCGCCTCGGCGGCAGGCCCGTCGCCGCGCCGTTCCGCGACGATGTCACGCAGGCCGGAAAGGTGCGCGCCGAGCACGCGGATCTCGCGGAGCACCTGGCCGGAGTCGCCCGCGATCTGCGACGAGGTGGCGAGTCCCAGCGCCGTCTCCAACTCCCCGCGCAGTTCCTTGACCACCATGTCCGCGACACTCTGGGCGATCTCCGCCGTGGCGGAGACCGGCCCGGTTTCCACGGTCCCCCCGGCCGCCTCCGCAGTGGCCTCCGCAGTGGCCTCCGCGGTGGTTTCCGCGGTGGTGACGGTTTCGGCCTTCGGAACGGTAGGACGCCTGGTCATGGCCATCATCCGCCGCCGCATCTCCTCACGGGCGAAATCGACCTTCGAGGGCCGGGGTGCGGCGGCGTCGGCGATCTCGCCCAGTTCGGCCCGTCCGGCGAGTACGCGGTGGACGACGTCGAGCGTGCGCCGCACGTCGTCGGGGACCTTGCGATGTGCGGTCTCACCGATCGTCCCGTCGACGATCCGGTCGAGGGCGGCGGCGCCCCGGCCACGGATCGCGGCGTCGCCCATGGGCGGGTGCCGGCGGGGATAGTGCTCCCCGGCGGGATCGAAGGGGGCGAAGTAGGTGCGGATCGCCCCGCTGAACACGCCCAGCTCCGGGCCCATCGCCTCGTTGAACCGGTCCTGGGCGCGCAGGTCGGCCAGCCGTACGACCAGGCCCGCGCCGGCGACGCCGTGGGCCAGATGATCGGCGCGCTCCCGCGCCACCTCGGGGTCGCGAGGGTCCGAGGAGACGACCAGTATCGGTACCCGGCGTCGGGGCTCGGTCATCACCGAGACGAACCGCTGCACGTCGTCCTCGGTGAGGAGCACCGCGGCGCCCTCCACCTGGACGGCGCCGTCACTGATTCGCGCGGTGTTCAGGTACGCCGGGAGGAAACCCGGTGCCTTCACCATCGCCGGTTCCGGTTGCTGTTCGGCTCCCTGTTTCCCGCGCTGCTTCGCGCTCCGTCTCCCGGTCCGCTCCGGTTCCCGTCTCGCGGCCGGGTCAGCCCCCCCGTGCTGCTCCACGGCGACGACCACCCATCCGGTCATGTTCGGCGTCGATTCGGTGTAGGTCACCCGGGTCCGCAGGCGCCCCTGCCCGTACGGCTCGTCCAGCGTGTAACGGCCGCAGTCGCCGCGCCGCTCCATCACCAGCCGGGCCCCGCCGGCCTCGGCCTCGTCCTTCACCACCGCGGCGCTCGGCGGCGGGAACCCCTTCCGTACGACCCAGTCGGAGAAGCTGCGGCGCAGCCGGATCGAGATCGGAGGGGTGGGGTCGCGTAGCACCGCCTGATATAACCGCGTCACATTCGACGTCATGATCACGACACCTTCATCAACATCGGGGAGTACGGCTCGCGTCCGGTGAATGGACGTCGGCGCGTACGAGGTTGGATGTCAGCGAGGCCCGAAGGTTCCCGCAGGTGCGCATAGTGCGGCATGAACGCTTATTTGGGAGGGGGTTCCGCAATATCGGTGGTTAATAGGGTGGTATTGGATGTTTCGGCGATGTGGAATCTCCGGCCCTCACGGGTTCAGAGGTGGCCGCGCGCGTCGCCGCCCAGCCAGCGGATTCCGAGCAGGTGGCCCGCTCGCGCCAGTTCCCCTTCCTCCTGGCCGCCTACCGGGCCGCGCCCTCGCTGCGCCGGGCCTACCCGCTGGAGCGGGCACTGGCGCACTCGCTGGCCGGCGTGCCCGCACTCGACGGCCGCACGCTTGTGCCGGTAGACCGGTCGCCGTCGATCCGGCACGGCGCCACCCCGCCGGGAAAGGAGAACCGGCACACCTTCGACGGCCTGACCGACGCGGCCTTCCGAATGATCCCGCTGCTGGAATCCGGCCGTAACGCGACCTGGCCCTTCTGAACGGGACGCGTTGTCGTGATCCGCTGACATTGTCGTAGCCGAGTGTAATGATGGCCTCACGTACCGCCATTAACTATCCCTGGTGGCGGGCGAACGACGATAAGAGCTGAAAACGACTGATAGGAGTAGCGTGGCACTGGGACGGATTCGGGGAGGCGCCGTGATGAGCAGACCCCTTGAGTCGCCCAATCCCCTGGCCAGTGCGGTCCTCGCGATGCTGAAGGCGGCTCGTGAGACGGATGTCGAGCTCACCCCGGAGACGCTGGCGAGGCTCCTCTATCTCGCGGACCTGGATGCCATCGAGTCGGGGCGGACGCAGTTCAGTGGGGCCACCTGGCGATGGGACGACTCCGGTCCCTACGATCACGCGCTCACCCGTGCCGAGGACTGGGTGGTCGAGAGCGAGCTGGTGGAGCGGAGAGAGACGCCGTATGTTGATCGCGGTTCGTACGTGCTCACCGTGACCGTCGACATCGAGGATCCGCTGAGCGCGGCAGACATGGAGTGCGTCCAGAGTGTGGTGCGCCTCCACGGGGGCAAGAGCGCGGCCGACCTGGAAGAGTTGTCCGCCGAGACCGCGCCCGTGATCGAGGCCCAGGTGGCGGGGGATCGGGGGGTGCTGCTCGATCTCAACCGGGCACGGCGCCGTCAGCAGGTGAGGGCGCGTCTTGAGCGCTTCCGATCGCGGCGTGCGGCACGGCCTCCGGTGGAGGACGATCCCGGAGTGGATGACGCGCTCAGGGCGGAGTTTCTGGAGATGAGGGCCAGTCTCCGACGGGCCAACACGAAGATGCTGGATGATCGATGAAGGGATCCATCCGCAAGGGTGGCGTCTACCTCGTCTCCGACCGGTCGCTCACGATGCCCCCCAACGATCAACGCAACTACCATCTCAAACGGCCAGTGATCATTCTCAGCGGCGACGCGAAGAACGAGCAGGCCACCTGGTCTCTGGTCTACGTCGTCCCCACATCGACGTCGACCACGCTCAGGACCGAATACTGTGTCAAACTCGCCCAGGGCACCGGCAACCTACCGAGCAAATGCTGGGCGAGGACGATCTGCGCCCAACCCTTCCTCAAGGAGGAACTCGGTGACTACCTCGGACAGTTGTCACCCCAGGTCCTCCTCCTGATCGAGGAGAACCTGTTCGCCTACCTGGGCACAACCGACTAAGGGCAAGGCCGTCCATCTGGACACTCACCGGCACGGGGGCGTTGCCGAACTCCGGGTCGATTGCGGGTGTCAGCCGGGCTGGCTGCTGTCCTTGTGCTTGCCCCAGCCGTGCCAGCGGTCGATCTCGATCCAGGCGCTGACCCGGCCGCGGTCCCGCTGCGGGTACTTCTTCCCGAGGTACTGCTGGGCCAGCCGGTCGATGTCGGTCAGATCCTTGTCGTCGTGTATGTCGGCGATGTGCCCGATGATGCTGACGTGTGTGTACCAGTTGCCCTCGTCGAGCACGGTGAGGCTGACCCGTGGGTCGTCGCGTAGGTGGTTCAGCCGCTTGCGGCTCTCGTCCATGTTGACCAGGATCCGGCCGTCGTCCCAGAGATACCAGGTGGCGGTGGACACCGGCCGGCCGTCGGACTGGAGCGTTGTGATGACGGCCGGATTCGGCCTCTTCAGCATGGCGACTGCTTCCTCGGGAAGCGGCGGGTTCGACATGATCTCTCCTCTTCGCGTCGGCGTCTCACGCCCCGGACGGTGACGGTTACGCGACCTTCCGTACGCGGTCCGTTCCGTGCTGGGACGCCGAGGGAACGCCTGTCGAGGCCGGAATCCCCGGCCCCGGACAACCGGCCGCAGGAGTGAGAGTGCCCATCTCGGGTCGAGCCGCAAACCCTCGACCTTGGGACTTTTCCCGGACCAAGGCCGGTGCGGGGCTCATCAAGGGCAATACCTGTCCTTCGTGACTCCTCCGCTCCCCGAAGGGAGCGGCTTCTCGCCAAGCCGCCGCGGCGTCACAAAGGGCAAGCCCTGCCCTCAGGACATGGACGGCGAGCGGGGCGCCCACTCACCGCGATCGGGCGAGCCGGAACCCCAGGTCGTCGATGCGGAAGGTCGGGTGACTCTTGCGGCGGCACGACGCCCGGCATCCCCGGGCGTGGTCGTACACCCCGCCGCCCCGGAACACCCGGTACGGGCCGTAGACCTCGGGATCGTAGACATCCCAGCACCACTCCCACACATTGCCGATCATGTCGTGCAGGCCCCACGCGTTCGGCGCCCTGGTCGCGACGTCGTGCACCTCGCCGCCGGAGTTCCCGCGGTGCCAGGCGATCTCGTCCAGCTCCCCGTAGCGCACGCCGGAGGTCCCGGCCCGGCACGCGTACTCCCACTCCGCCTCGGACGGGAGGCGGTAGCCGTCGGCCGCCCAGTCGCAGACCACGTCCTGGCCGTCGGGGTCGTCGCCCATCGCGTAGCAGGGTTCGAGCCCCGTCGTCCGTGAGAGCAGGTTGCAGAACCGGACGGCGTCCATCCAGGAGATCTCGGTCACCGGCGTCCACGGCCCCGCCGGACTCGCGGGCACCTCGCCTCGAACGGCGCGGTACAGCTCGCGGGTCACCGGATACGGCGCCAGACAGAAGGCCCCGACCTCGACCTTCCAGATCGCCTTCGTGCCCTCGTCCCGCAGGAAGATGCTCCCGGCGGGAATCTCGACCAGGTGCTCGGCGATCGCCTGGCGCAGCGTCGACTCGGAGCTCATCGCAGGTCCCGTTCCACTCGATCGGTCCGGGTGAACGACATGCGGACACACCCGTTCGCGAACGCTACCAGGCGCCCCACGTCACACGCGTGTCCTGCTTGAGCCTGACCCGAGGGCGACCGCGTCTCAACGCAGCAGTGATCGCGCGGTGGGCGCCAGACGGAGCCGCTGGGGAGTGCCGGTGAGCGTTTCCGACAGTTCCGGGAGCACCCGATCACGCCAGGGGCGCGAGCGGGCCAGCCGGTCCCGATGATCGGCGAGATCGTCAGGACCGGTGAACCGGGAGAACCACACGAAGACGTTCTCCCCGGTGCGGACCGGCAGGGCGGGGAAGGTGTTCTCGGCGTACTCGGTCCGCAGGCAGGCCAGCAGCCGTGCTCCGGTCTCGGCCAGCACCGGTCGTACGGAGCGGTCGAAGAAGTCCACGAAGGCGTCGTCGAACGGCCGGTCGCGGTGGTAGATCGTCGCGGTGACGATCGACGGCGGCGCGGCATCGCCGACCGGAGGCCGTGCCGATGCTGGAAAGTCCTCTCTCGCACGCAACAGCAGCACGTCATCGGAGTCGATCATCGTCGCGTTGGCCCGATCCCGGTTCGCCTTCCAGACCGGACCGCCATAGAAGGAGCGCAGTGCCTCGGCCCGGTGCTCCATGTCGGGGAATCCGCGCAGCCAGACGAACCGGTTCGGAGCGGCGAGGTCGCGGAACTGGCCGATGACGGTCATCCCCGCCGCCTCCTGGGACTCGATGAACTCCCTCTCGAAGAGGTCGATCAGCACATCACGTCCCCCCTCGTGCAGGGTGTACTGCCTGAGCTCGACGATCGGGCATCGGCTGTCCTTCACCGGTGAAGATCCTTCCGTGTTGCTGGAACAAACATTGTTACTACTGAAGGCGTGCGTCATCGCGCCTACAGGCAGTCCCGCAGCACATCGGCGATCGAGGTGCGACCGAGTTCGCGGCGCAGGCTCTGGTCGGCCTGCTCGTAGACCACGCCCAGCACGGGCCGGATGCCCCTGCCGATCGGGCACTCCAGGTTGGGCTCGGTGCGGTGCATGGCGAAGAGCGGTTCTCGCTCCACGGCGTCGTACACCTGGAGCAGGGTGATGTCCTCGGGTGCGCGGGCCATGCTCCAGCCGGCCCCGGCCCCGTGACGGACCTCCACCAGGCCCGCCCGGCGCAGATCGCCGAGGCTGCGCCGGATGATCACCGCATTGGTGTTGACGCTGGCAGCGACCTGCTCCGAGGTCAGCCACTCCTGCCCGCGCCGCTGGGCGAGCGCGATCCAGGTCAGAGCGTGTACGGCGATCGTCAGCCGGCTGTTCGCAGCCATCGTCCTCCTTGCCTGTAACAATGTATGTTACATCCAGACGGCCGACACCGAACCGATGCCGGGCGAAGGAGCCAGGCGCGGGCAGGAACTTCTTCGTTCGCGGGGTTCGGGAGGGGTTTACGGTCCGAAACCAGCGCGGCCCCGCCCGGCGGATCGGGGTGACGGGGCGCGGTACAACGACACCTGTCGAGGCCGTCGGGAACTGCTCAGGGCCGTGACGATGGACGGCGGGAATGTCGAGGACCGGATCGGGAAGCACGTCAGGAACCGCTCCCGGGCACCCTTTCCCGGAGGTCGGCCTGGAGGAGCCCGTAGCCGCCGGTAACGCGCCAGTCCGGGGTGTCCGCGTCGAGGTTTCTCAGGGTCGCCGGGGGGATGCCGACGGCCACGTCGGATTTGAGGGTGCGGAGCGCGGCGACCGGGCCGGGAAAGTACGCGACCGTGTCGGCGAACGGGGTGGTGGCCGGCCAGGCCCGGTCACCCACCAGCCGCCGGTAGTTGAGATCGCCCTTCATGATGGTCAGCGACGCCCGCTCGAACAGAACCGCGAGGTCGGCGGGGAGCCGGCGGAAGGACCAGGGCGCGCAGTAGAAGTCGTGGACGTACGGCGAGAGTCTCCCGTCCGCGGTCGCCTTCCGGAGCCGGTGGAAGGGCGCGCCGTCTGTTTCGGCCAGGCGGTCCAGGGTGTCCGCGAGGTCGGTGGTGGTCGCGTCGGACACGTAGTAGGGATGCGGCTTCAGATGAAGAGCGACCGAGGCCGCGTGCCCGTGTTCCAGGAGATGGTCGATGAGGATCAGGTCCGCGAGCAGCTCGCGCCCGGCGTTGTCGGCCACCACCACGACCTCGGCCCCGGGAGCGAGCGCGTTCCACATCTTCGTGCTGTCGTCGCAGACCAGCTCGGTACTCGACGATTCGGTGAGGGTGCCCATTGCGAAACTCAGGTCGGCGCGGTTGCCCCAGAGCGCGGCCAGCAGCTTCGCCTGACCGGACGCGCCGGCCGTCGGCCACTCAAGGTCGTCGAGGGATGCCAGCTCGGCCCGCTTGAGAGGGGCGAACGGGTCCACTCCCCGCCACGGTCCCGGTTCGAAGAACCCGACCGCGTCAAGCACCCGCCGGTAGAAGTACGACTCCGACCAGAGGAAAGGGGCGTCCGACCAGGGTTTTCCGAAATGCTCGGCTCCCCAGCCCGCCCACACCTCCCGATCATGGGCCTGCGCGCCGAGCGGCTCCATCACCCCGGAGAAGATCTCGGCGAGCAACGCGTCCAGCGCATCGTGCTCTTTCGGACCGTACGAATTCGTGTCCTTGATCTTCGCTACCAGCTTCGGAGTGCGATCGTGCCAGACCTGCCAGGCGTAGCCCTTCGGATCGCTGTTCAGCAGCTCGGGCGGTAGCTCGTCATTCACCGGAAGTTCTCTCGCTCCTCGTCGGCGGGCGTCCGTATGACAACCGTACGCGTCGTGCCAAGCGACACGAGAGTGGGCTCTGACCCACTCTCGATGATCGTGTGACTCAGGGTGAGATCGAGAGCTTCGGACACATGGTGCCGGTGTACAGGCTGACATGCACAGCGATTCGCCCCTGCAATGTCGGTCGAGGTCGATCACCGAAGCAGTCCGGCCGCCATGCGCGCGAGGATCGATGCGATCGTAGACGCGCACCTCATGCCGCATCGGCGTAAACGCGGTCGAAGCCGGAGGAGGCCTTGCTCAGGAAAGATCGATGGCGAGACCGGAAGTGGCGATGCCGATCTCGCCGTCGTATTCGGCCCCGGCGGCGGCTTGCGCGGCTGTGGCGTCTGTGCCTGGCTGCAGGTGAGTCAGTAACAGGTGTCGGGCGCCGGCTTCCTTGGCTTGCCGGCCTGCCTGGCGGGCGCTCGACAGGTGGCGCCGCGAATCCTCCGGAACCCGGTCCACATAGGTGGCCTCGGCCAGAAGCAGATCAGCGCCGCGCGCCAGGTCCACCACATCGGGGCTCGGGCCGGTGTCACCGGTGTACGCGAGCACCCGCTCGCCCGCTGTCAGCCGTATGCCGGCATTGGGCACCGAGTGCGGCAGCAGACGGGTCCGCGCGCGGAACGGGCCGATGTCGAGCGAGTCGCCGGCGGTGAACTCGTGCAGGACATAGACGTCGGTCAGCATCCCCGGGCGGTCCAGCGCGAGTACCGCATCCAGGGCGCCGGGCAGCGAGTACACCGGCAACGGTGCCGGCGGGTCATCACGCAATGCCCGCGCCCGCAACAGCGGGTTCAGGTCGGCACAGTGATCGGGATGTCCGTGACTGATGAACACCGCGTCGACCTGATCGGCGGTGATCCGTTCCAGCAGCCGCGGCACCGTCGCATATCCAGGGTCGACGAGTAGCCTGAACCCATCGTGCTCCACGAGGTAACCACTGCAGGCCTGGCCCGCCCCCGGCCACGCACCGCATCCGCCAAGGATTGTCAGCAGCATCCATGAACCCTAACGGCCGTATGAGCTGTGCATGTTCGCTCGTACCTCGCTGTGCACGTCAGCCCGTACGCCGACACATGGTGTCGTTGATCGCGATACCGTGACGGGCCGCGCATGGCAGTGGCCCCCCTGCTCCACCGGCTCACCGAGTTCCGCTTTTTCGGTCACCCGTCATCCGCGATGAATTCAGATCTCTGCCGCTTCGCGTAACGAATGACACGCGCGACACCCACGAGGTGCTCAGGGCCGACGGGATCAGGCTGGACACGGCCGACCGGGCGGACCCCCGGTTCGGTGACATCGGTTTCTGTCGGATTGAAATGCTACTGATGGCCGTCACAGTGATTCCAATTATTTGTGGAGCTGCCAGATGGCAACGGTCACCTTCAGGGATGAGACCGCGACGGGAAAGCCGATAGAGGAGTTCACCCTCCCCGACCTGCCGGAGAGAATCTCGGCGCGGGAACTGGTCCGGCTCAGGGTCCGCGAGGAGGTCGCCCGGTACAACGCGGCCCCCGCCGCCCGGTTCAACGGCCTGGTCCGTCCCGAGGACGCCGAGGTGGAGTTGAACGGCTACCGGATGGGCGCGAAGCGGCGGATCGACTGGGAACGGCAGGCGGACACCGCCGAGCGGGCGTTCCAGCGCAACGGGTTCCTGCTGCTCGTCGGGGAGCGTCAGATCGACGACCTGTCCGAGATGATCGACCTGACCGTCGACCCGGTGGTGTCATTCATCAAGCTCGTTCCGCTGGTCGGGGGCTGAGGAATGGGCGTCATCGACGACTTCCCCGGCTCTCACGACTATGTCCTGCGCTACCTGGACGCGTCGGACCGCGACGCCTTCGCCCGCTTCGACGCGGCCTTCGAGGAGGGGACGCTGGGGTGGTTCCGGAAGTACCACCGGCCGGTCTGGGACGCCCTGCACGACCAGATGGAGGACGCGCTGACCGAACCCGCGGAGAACGGCCCGGCCGCCCATCAGTGAGATCACGGCGCCGCGGCGGCTCGCCGAGCCGCACTCAGGAGAGCTGACGGGTGGCCAGCTGGGCGAACAGGCCGTCCTTCACGGCCAGTAGTTCGTCGTAGGTGCCCTGCTGGACGATCCGTCCCTCGTCCATGACCACGATGCGGTCGGCGGCCACCACCGTGGAGAGCCGGTGGGCGATCACCACCCGGGTGGCGTTGAGCCGGCGGGTGCTCTCGGCGACCCGGCTCTGGGAGGGATTGTCCAGCGCGCTGGTGGCCTCGTCGAAGAAGACGATGCGGGGCCGGGCGACCAGCGCCCGAGCGATCATGAGACGCTGCCGCTGGCCGCCGGAGAGCGTGCTGGTGCCCTCGGAGAGCACGGTGTGCATGCCCATCGGCATGGCCCTGATGTCGTCGGCGAGCCCGGCCATCTCGGCCGCCGCCCAGGCGTCGTCCACCGTGTGGATGCTGCTGCCGACGATGTTGGCCTGGATGCTGCCCGCCTGCAGCGCGCCGTTCTGGAGCACCACCCCGCACTGGCGGCGGACGGCGGAGACGTCGAGTTCGGCGAGGTCCTGGCCGTCGTAGAGCACGGTGCCCGACAGCGGAATCTCGAAGCCGAGCAGCAGCCGCAGCACCGTGGACTTGCCGCTGCCCGAGGGGCCGACCAGGGCCACGAACTCGCCGGGCTCGATCGACAGGGCGACCCCGTCCAGGGTCAGCGGACCGTCCTGGCCGTAGCGGAACGACACCTGGCTGAGTGCGAGCCGTCCGGACAGGTCGCCGGGGTCGGCCTTGGTGCCGTCGGTCTCCGGCCGGGCCTCCAGGATCGGCTTGATGTTCTCCATCATCGGCACGACGCCCATCGCGGTGACGGCGGCGGCGGTGAACTGGAGGCTGGAGGCCAGCAGCAGGCTGAGCGCGGTGAAGAACGGCAGGAAGGTGGCGACCGAGACCTGGCCCGCCATCGGTCCCGCCACCACCGCGAACACGACCCCGGTGCAGACCAGCGGGAATCCGGCGTTGAACGTGGTCACCGCGTTCTGGATGCGACGGGCCGAGGCGGTCAGCGAGCGGCCCCTGGTGACCTCGCGCGTCCACTCGGCGAACGCCCGTTCCTCGGCGGCGGCGGCCCGCAGCTTCGGCATCGCGGTGAGCATCTGGAAGACCCGGGCCGACATGGTCCGCTCGTGCTCGTAGGACTGCCGCTGCCAGCGGAGCTGCATCCGCCCCGCGACGATGGCGAACCCGAGCCCGAACAGCATGAGCCCGGTGGCGACCAGGGCCAGGCGCACGTCGTAGAAGTAGACCAGGACCAGGTTGGCCGATCCGGTGAGCAGCCCCAGCGTGGCCGTGGTCAGCATCCCGGAGAGCATCTCCTGCGCCGAACTGATGCCCAGCACCGTGGTGCCCAGCTCACCGGTGGAGTAGCGGGCGAAGAACCCGGCGGGCAGGGAGAGCAGCCGGGTCCACAGGCCCGACTGCAGGGCCGAGGTGGTGCGGCTCTCGACCCGCAGCACCGCGATGTTCTGCACCACCGACAGGGCCGCGATCACGAACCCGGAACCGATCACCACCAGGGAGCCCTGCACGATGAGGTCGAGTTCGGCCCGGACCGTGAACACGCCGAGCACCTTGCCCGTCATGATCGGGACGAGCAGTCCGAGCAGCGCGACCAGCACCCCCATGGCGGCGAACCGCAGCAGGTCACGGTAGTTGCCGCTGTCGAGGAGCCCCAGGCGCAGCAGCGCGCCGACGGTCTTGATCGAGGCGGGCAGCGGCCGGTACAGCACGTGCGCCCGGTTCTCCAGGTTGCGGGCGACGGCCGCGGTGACCGGGGTGAGCACGCCGTCGTCCACCATGACGTAGCCGCGGCCCATGGTCAGCAGCGCCACCGGGCGGCCCGCGGAGTTGCTGCCCACCATGGGCCCCAGGTCCTGCGTCCACCACGGGCCGTCCAGCCGTACGAGCCGGGTCCTGACGCCGGAGGCCAGCGCTATCGCCTGCAGGTCGCCCACCGGGCGGTCCTGGCTGCCGCGCCGCACCGGCGGCCGGACCTCGAACCCCAGGTGCGCCGCCACCAGCCGGGCCGCGGCCAGCGCGGGCGGATCGTTGGCCACGTCGGCCAGTTTCACCTGGACCTCGGTGTCCCGCAGCACGGCGTCGAAGCTCCGTACGGCCTGCGTCAGCACGGTGCTCTCGCGTTCACGCAGGCCGGTCAGGGCGGCGCGCTCCTCCTCGCGTCGCCGTTCGAGGCGTTCGTCGACGGTGTCGAGCAGCCGGACGGCGTGGGCGGCGAGGAACTCGCAGAGCAGGCCCTCGTCGAAGACCGAGTGCAGCGAGCGGGTCCGCAGCCGGGTCCTGGTGCGGGCGACGAGCCAGTCCCTTTCGGTCAGGCAGATGTCGCTGCCCGCGCCGAGCACCAGATCGTTGCCGCCGACCTCCACGTCACCCGCCTCGACGCGCACGCAGCGCACGCCGTCGACCGATCGCACGGCGCGGCCCGCGTCCAGCTCGGCCGTCCCGTTGCCGGGCAGCGGGACGAACTGGCGGGGCGGCAGGGGAGCGGGCAGCGCCTGGGCCAGCAGTTCGATGCCGCGGCTGAGCCCCTTGACCAGCCAGGCGGCGGCCTCGGCGGGCAGGTCGTGCAGAACCGCGACCGGGACGTCGGAGAGTACGGCGCCGGGCACCGGGCGGGCCACGATCACGTGGCGTGGCCCCGACCGCACCCCGCAGGCCAGCACCGTGCCCGCTTCGGCCCGGCCCAGAAAGTTCCAGCGGCCGTCCAGCTCGTCGTCGGCGGTCCGGACCGCGAACAGGTCCACCGCGCCGGCCTCGACCAGCAGCATCCGCCCGGGGTTGTCGAGGATCGTGAACCGCTCGGTGCCGAGGTCCAGCGGGATGGCGATCCCGGCGAGAGCAGCGGGGCTCACAGTCCTCCTCCGGTGTTGAACAGCCGCGTGTAGATGCCGTCGGCGGCGAGCAGCTCCTCGTGGATGCCGCGCTCGGCGACCTCGCCGCGGTCCAGGACGATGATCTCGTCGGCGTCGCGGATGGTGGACAGCCGGTGGGCCATCAGCAGGCAGGCGCAGCCGCGGCGGCGCAGGTTGTCCATGATGACGTACTCCGTCTCCGGGTCCAGGGCGCTGGTGGCCTCGTCGAGGATCAGCAGGGTCGGCTCGGCGGCCAGGGCGCGGGCCAGTTCGAGCCGCTGCCGCTGGCCGCCGCTGAAGTTGCGGCCGTCCTCGCGGACGAACGAGTTGATCCCGCCGGGACGGGCCAGCACGGCGTCGTAGACGGCGGCGTCGCGGAGCGCGTCGAGCACCACCTCGTCGGGGACCGCCTCGTCCCACAGGGTCAGGTTGTCGCGTACGGTCCCGGCGAACAGCACGATGTCCTGGTCGACGTAGGCCATCGAGCTGGCGAGCACGGTGCGCGGGATCTCGTCCAGCGGGTGGCCGTCGAGCAGGATCCGGCCGGCGCGTGGCTCGTACAGGCCGGTCAGCAGGCGGCCCAGGGTGGATTTGCCGCTGCCGGAACCGCCCACGATCGCGACCCGGCTGCCCGGTGTCATGCTCAGCGAGAGGTTCTTGATGACCGGATCGCTCAGCGGGCCGTACCCGAAGGTGACCTCCCGCAACTCCAGGCGGCCCTCCAGGCGGGTGCCGAGTTCCGCCTCGCCGCCGGCACGCTCGAAGCAGCGGGCGATCGGGTGCCGCTCCACGTCGTGGATGCGCTTGGCGTCGGCGCTGAGGTCCTGCAGGCGGCCGCCGAGGTTGGTGAGCTGGGTGACCGGCCTGCTCAGCGCGGCCAGCAGGGTCTGGAAGGAGATCAGGATGCCGATGCTGAGCACGCCTTCCACCACCCGCAGCCCGCCGATCAGCAGCATCAGGCCGGTGTTCACCGTGGCCAGCAGGGGCGGGACGACGACCAGCACCGCGGTGGGCACGCCGAGCCGCTGCTGCGCGGAGACGACCTTGGCCAGGAAACCCGCCCAGCGGGTGAAGGCGTCGGGCTCCGCGCCGGTGGCCTTGACCGTCTCGATCATGCTGAGCGTGGCGAAGGTGGTGCCGGTGAGGTTGCCGCGGTCGGTGCGGAGTGCGGTGACCGCGTCCTTGCGGGCCCGGGCGACCCAGCGCAGCACCAGGATGTTCAGCGCCGCCATGCCGACGCCGATGACGCCGAGCAGCACGTCGTAGCGGACCAGCAGGGCGGCGTAGAACGCCACCAGGACCATGTTGATCACCGTCAGCGCGAGGTCGCGGGAGAGGATCTCGGCCACCGTGTCGTTGGTGGAGATCCGCTTGGCGACCTCGGCCGGTCGGCGTTGCAGGAAGAACTCGATGGGCAGCCGGAGCAGGTGACGGAAGAAGCGGGCGGAGCCGACCAGCCCGACCCTGATCTCCAGCCGCAGAAGGTAGTACTGCTGCACCGAGGTCAGCACGAAGGTGGCCGCCGCGGTGAACACCATGACGATCAGCAGCGGCGGCAGGATGTCAGGGGAGTTGCCGCTCAGCACCCGGTCGATGAACACCCGGTAGTAGGCGGGCCCGGCGATGCCGGGCAGCAACAGCAGCGCGCTGGCCAGCAGCACCAGCGGCAGTGCGCGTCCGGACGGCAGCCGCCACTGGAGCAGCGCCTTGCTGAGCTTGGCGCGTTCGCCCCCCGGCTTGAAATCGGGGCCGGGTTCGAAGGTCAGCATGATCCCGGTGAAGCCGGAGTCGAACTCCGACCACTCCATCAGCCGCGGACCCGAGGAGGGGTCGTTGATCGCGACCATGGTGCGGCCGAACCGGGTCACCAGTCCCTCGACCACGATGAAGTGCTGGAACGCCCAGAAAATGATCACCGGCCCGCTCTGGTCGCGGAGCAGCTCGGCCTCGACCTGGAACCCCTTGGCGATCATTCCGTAGGAGCGGGCCGCCGCGAGCATCGAGGATGCCTTGGACCCGTCCCTGGACACCCCGCACCGGCCCCGCAGCTCCTCAAGCGGCACGTGCTTGCCGTAGTGGCCCAGGACCATCGCCAGCGCGGCCG
This sequence comes from Streptosporangium sp. NPDC002607, assembly GCF_053592655.1. Classification (NCBI taxonomy): domain Bacteria; kingdom Bacillati; phylum Actinomycetota; class Actinomycetes; order Streptosporangiales; family Streptosporangiaceae; genus Streptosporangium; species Streptosporangium sp. NPDC002607. Next base: position 109,681 of record NZ_JBSFWD010000008.1, on the reverse strand, counting down.
CGCCGCACTCGACCGACTCCATCTGGATCACGGTCGGCACCCGGTGCCGGTTCTTCCTGCGGGGGCGCGGGGGGCGTGGCTGGTTCTTGGGCGCGGGCTTGGCGGGCTCCGCGGGGTTCAATGTCGTGTTCGTCATCGGTGTCTCCTCCGCTCAGCGCCCGAGCACCAGGTCGAACGGCGTCTGCTCGCCCAGGTGGATGGAGGCCGACACGGTCACCTGGGAGTCGAGCTGCACGGGCGGTCCCTGCGCGGTCGACCAGGTGTATCCCGAGTGCGAGTTCTGGTCGGGGATCAGGTCCACGATGATCATCAGGGGGGCCTGGACCGCGGCGTATCTTTTGGCGGCCAGCTCGCCGCCGACCAGCCCGGCCAGCGCCTCACCGGTCAGGGGGTAGCGGCTGACCGAGGTGACCTGGCCGCGCAGCAGTCCGAAGGCCGCGGCGGGCGCGGTGGACACCTCCAGGTCGACCGGGCGGCCGGGGGCGATCCACGCCGCCCGGTCGGCGGGTACGAACACCATGGCGACCAGGCGGTCGTCGGGCAGGTCGGTCCGCTCGACCGTGGCGACCGTGGTGCCGACGGCGACCACCTGGCCGTCGCTGACCGTGGTGCCGACCACCTGGCCGGTGAACGGGCTGGCCACCTCCTGGGTCTTGCCGTCGGCGTCCTGCAGCTCGGCGACGGACTGGCCGACGATCACCCGGTCGCCCGGCCGGACCAGCACGCGGCGGGCCAGCCCCGAGTAGTGACTCTGGATGCGGGCCGTACCGCCCGGGTGGGTGAGGACACCCGGGGCGGCGACCGAGATGCGTAACTCGCCGACGAACGCCCAGGCCAGCCCGCCCGCCATCACGATCATCACGACGAAGACCGCGATCCAGCCCCGGGGGGTGGCCAGCAGGGTGGGGGAGTCCAGCTCGTCGGGCTCGCGCATCCGTTGCAGCGCCTGGTAGCGGAATCTCATCGCGGTCTACTCCTCCGTCCGGGGCCGGGAGCCGAGTACGAGTTCCCCGACCGTGCCCTCAAGGAGCGGGTCGCGTCCCGAGGCGGTGGCGAAGGCCGCGGCGTCCCCGCCGCCCAGGCCGCACACGGCCAGGTCCATCGCGGTGGCCACCAGGTAGAGGGTCTGGTAGAGCACGCCCACGTGTTTGAGGACCAGCGGGTAGGCGACGGTCTCGTACTTCCACATCACCCGGCCGAACCGGGCCGCCACCAGCAGCACCACCTGTGGATCCGCCTCCAGCATGGCGGCGCCCCGAGCCTGGCCGACCAGTGCCTCGGTGGCCTTGCCCGGCTCGGCGACGAGCTCCAGCTCGTGCCGGTCGGTCGCGTAGTGCCACAGGCCGGGCGGCAGTCCCTCGCACGCCGTCACCAGCGGGTAGACCTCCAGCTCGTGTACGGCGCCGCCGCTCGGATACGGCCGGTCGGCCAGTTCCTGGCCGTCGCCGCCGGTCATGGTGCCCCGCCTGCGCAGGCTCCGGTAGAGCAGCTCGCCGAGCTGGGCGAGGGTGATCGGTCTGTCCTGGTCATGGGCGCGGAGCGAGCGGCGTCGTTCGAGCACCTCGGTGAGCGACGGGTCCCCGGCCGCGATCTCGTCCAGGTCGGGCACCGGCAGCGCGACGGTCCGGGTACCGGCGGGCGGCGGGGAGACCGGTTCCGGTGCGAAGCGGTCCTTGATGGGATAGGTCCCGCCGTATCCGCCGACCGAGGCGGGGAAGCGGGTACGGGAGTGGAAGGCCAGGTCGGCGGGGTGCCACTGGGCGTAGGGGCGCTCGGCCACCTCCACGTCCTCATCGGGACCGCCCGGCGCCAGCAGGCCGGCCGTGGCCAGTAGCCGCAGCACCGGGGCGGGCACCGAGGTGCTCCAGGTCGCCAGCTCGCCGAGCAGTCCGGCGGCCTGCGGCATCAGCTCGACGGCCAGGTGCCGGCCGGGGGTCTGCAGGGTCAGCGTGCCGTCCACCACCCGCGCCTCGGCGAAGCGCGACAGCCGTACCGGGCCCGCGGGGGCCGCGGCCAGCAGCGTCGAGCCCCGGCCGACGGAGAAGAGCCTGGCCACCACGGCGCCGTCCACCGCCGCGGCGTGTTCGAGCAGCCCGGAGGTGTTCAGCCCGCGGAACAGCAGGTGCCAGCGGAGCAGTCCCGCCTCGCCGTCCGCCGTGGTCACCGCGCCTGCCAGGGCGGCGTCATCGTGGTCGCCCTCGGCCAGCAGCTTCAGGGCCGTGCCCTGTCCCGGTGACAGGTTCCTCAGTTCGAGAGCCGTGGTGGTCAGTTGGATGCGCTCACCGGAGAACGACGCGTCCCGGCGCAGCCGGGAGACGATGATGGGGTTCATGGGGGGACCGTTCACTTAGAAGAACACGTTCCAGGAGTTGATCTCGTCCTGGGGGGTCGGCCGGTCGAGCCAGCCGAGCCGTACCGGTGCGTCGTAGAGGCGGCCCGGTGCCAGGCGGCGCCAGAAGTGCCGCAGGCCGGGCGCCATCACCTTGACGACGTTCAGGTCCAGGTCGGGACGGGTCTGGTCGAGGACGATCACTTCGGATCCCGCCGCCTCGATCGAGTCCACGCATCGGCGCACGCACACGGCCAGGTCGGTGGGGGCGGGCGGGCCGACGGTGACCGGTGCGAGGTCCTCCGCAGGCAGCAGCCAGGGCTCCCCCTCCAGCCTGGCCTCCTTGCACCAGGCCAGCATCTCCGGGTCGTCCACCCGGTAGAGCGTGTTGCCCTGCTCGTCACGCCGTTCCACGGTCGGCAGGAACTGGTTGAGCTCGGTGAGCGCGCGGAACGCCGCGATGCGCGGATCGGGGTGGCAGCCGAAGCCGACCATGATGTCCTCCACCTCGTGGCGGCGCCGGGAGACCGCGGCGTACACCGGGATGCCCACGTCGGTGGTGAGGTCGAGCATCCACAGGTCACGGTCCATGGCCCCGTAGAAGTCACGCAGCTCGCCCACGTAGGGGTCGTTCAGCGAGTCGAGGTCGAAGGCGGGGCGGCGCAGCCGGTTGTACCACCACAGCGCCACGGAGTCGCGCTCGACCAGCTCGCAGATGCCCTGCAGGATGGCCTCCTCCAGGGTGTTGCCCGCCGCGCTGCCGTTGGAGTCGGCGATGCAGAAGAAGTGGCGGTAGAGGTCGGGGTGGCCGTACCAGGCGTAGGCGGCGGGGACCAGCCGTTCCTCGTCGCGGGTCAGCGACCAGGCCCGCGACCAGTCGAACGGCACGTTCTCCTCGAACGGGTCGGGCACCTGCTGCAGCCGGTGCGCCGGGTCGGCGTTCCACTCCTTGCGCCCGGCCCGCTGCTCGTCGGAGAAGAGCAGCAACCGGTCGGGGTGCACCGCGGTCGCCGGATCCAGGTCGGCGTAGGCGGCCTGGATGACCACCTCGTCCCCCCGCCAGACCCCCGAGTACCGTTCGATCGCCTCGCAGACCGCGCTGACCTTCGCCTGGATCTCCGAGCGCCCCTTGCCGCCGCTCTGCCCGCGCAGGTTGCGGCGGAGCAGGTCCATGCTGTCGTTGACCATGGCGAAGTTGTGGCCGGCGGCGTAGCTGTAGGTCAGGCCGCTGGGGTCGGCACCGATCGAGACCAGCTTGGTGATCGCGCCCAGGTGGGGGCTGATGTGCCGCTCCAGCCGCGCGAACGTCTCCTGTGGCTGGTTGACCCGGTAACCGCCGTCGGTGACGTGGTTGGCCTGCCGCGGGGCGAGCACGATCTTGGGGTTGCCGTCGGACGGCGTGCCGCACGAGGGACACTGCGGCTGGCGGATCAGTATGTGCCTGCTGGTCTCCATGGTCGCCAGGTCGAGGGCGACCATCTGACCGCAGAGCGCACCCGGCTCGCCGGTCGCCACGATCCTGGCGACCTCGGCCGCCAGCATCCCGGCCAGCGCCAGCGGTCCGGCCGCGATCTGCGCGCGCACCGGGTGGAACGGCGTCCGCTCGCCCCGCTTCCCCGCCAGGTAGCGCTCCAGCTGGCGGTTGCCGCTGAGCCGTTGCGCCAGGCACGACCAGCAGCCCGTGTGGTCGGGATCGAGGAAGGGGCCGAGCCACGGGCTGACACCGCCCGGTTTGGCCAGCAGCCAGGGGAGTCCGGATGCCAGCTGCGACGCGTTGCGGCGCTCCAGGGCCGGGTCGAGGTAGTCGTCCACGAGCACGACCGAGACCCCCTCGGCGGGCACCTCGTCGATCGCGCCGGTGAGCACCTTCAACCCCAGCTCGGTCAGGGCGGCCGTGACCGGTGTGGCGTCCACCCCCTCGGCGGCCGCGACGGTGACCGGCGTGCCCTTCGTGACGGCCGCCGGATCGATGCCCAGCGCGTCCCAGTAGGCCAGCACCTTCTCCGGCAGGTCCGGCCTGCCCTCCGCGAGGTGCCCCGCCGCCTCGTAGCGGCGCAGCGTGGTCAGCACCGTGGTGAATGGCACGCTCCCGGACAGCTCCTGGACGATCTCACTCACGCTCCTGCGGCCGTCGAGGTAGGGGAGCACCGCCACGGCGGCCTTCCCCGGCACCAGGAAGTCCTTCCCCTCGGCGAACAGGAAGACCCGGGATCCGTCCACGACCTCGACATGGAAATGGGCCTTTAGTCGTGGACTCTCCATCAGCATCCGCCTTTTTATAACAAGCTCTCGACAACCCTCTTCAGTGCGGATTTAAACACGGGGGGACCTGGATGGTGAATGCGCAAAAAATCGTACGCATCGCGCGGCCGATACTTAGGGCGCCGACGTATTCGCCTCGGTATCACCGCGCCGGACGCCCGGGATCGGCGCCCGTGGCCCACTTCTGAACCGGTACCGCCGAGAAAGACGGGCACCGAACCCGTTGAGATCCGTATCGGGAGAATGGGACGATGAGGTATGGCACCGCTTCTTCACAGAGACAGAGAACTGGCTGTCTTCCGAGAGGCTCTCGACGAACTACGGTCCGGCCGCCCTACCGTCGCGGCGATCCTGGGCGGAAACGGAATGGGCAAGAGTTCCCTGCTCGGCGCCATGACTGAAATGCTTCCCCCGCGCAGTCTGGTGCTGCGGGCACGCTGTCATCCGAGCGAGAGCCATTTCGCCTACGGTATGGTCCGCCAGCTCTTCGACCCGGTGATGTCCGCCGGCGAGCGGCCCCGCGGGCAGTTCGACCGCGCCGCCGACGATGACGGCGCCGCCACCCAGGACCTGCTGATCAGCCTGTTCCACATGACCCGCGACCTGGTCGCGGAGCAGCCGGTGGTCATCGCGATCGACGACCTGTCCTTCGCCGACATGCCGTCGCTGCGCTGGTTCTCCTATATCGCGCGCCGCCTGGACGACCTGCCGGTGATGATGATCGCCACGCTGCCCGGCAGCCCCCCGGCCGGGCTGGGCACGGATCTGGCCAAGCTGCCGTACGCGCGGTTCGTCCAGCTCAGACCGTTCTGCGCCACCTGCACGGCCGACTTCGTCGCCGAGGCGCTGGGTGCGCCGCCCGATGTGGAGCTGGCCGCGCTCTGTCACACGCTCTCGCAGGGGAACCCGCTGGTGCTGCGCCAGCTGACCAGCCGGATGCGGCAGGCCAGGATCAGCCCGGGCGAGCCCGACCCCGACCAGGTGCTGGAGATCGGCACGGCGGCCCTGTCCGCCACCGTGCTCGAATGGCTGCACGACCACGACCCGGTGGCCTACGAACTGCTCACCCAGCTCGCCGTCATGGGACCGGACACCGACGTCACCGTGGCGGCGATCCTGCTGAGTCAGGGCGAGCCGCAGATCCGGCAGGCCCGCCGGGCCCTCGCCCAGGCGGGTCTGATCACGGCGGGGTCGCCCGTACGGTTCCACAACCCCCTGATCCGCACGGCCGTACTGTCGCGCATCGACAACCAGACCCGGCTCGGCCTGCACGAACGCGGGGCCGCGCTGCTGGCCAGGCTGGGCGCGCCGGCCGCCCAGACCGCCGAGCACCTGATGCTCACCGATTCCGACTGGGGCGTTCCGGTGCTGCGCAGGGCGGCCACCGAGGCGGTCGCGGCCCGCGAGTACGACGACGCGACCCGTTACCTGCGCCGCGCGCTGGCCTGCTCCGACGATCCGGCCACCATTCACGAGCTGACCCTGCAGCTCGGCACGGTCGAGCTCCGCCACGACCTGGACGCCTGCGTCCGGCACGCGGAGACACTGGTCAGCACCGCGCCCGACCCCGTCAGGCGGGCCAGGTCGCTGCTGAACCTGGCCAGCCCCGCGCTGGTCGCCAGCACGGTGGGGGTCCGGCCGTTCGTCACCGTGGCCCACGAGCTGGCGGCCATGGCGGACCCGCCGAGGGAGCCGCTGCTCCGGCTGACCGCGCAGGGGGTGCTGTCCGGGTACCGCGCCGGGTTGCGCAGGTCGGTGCGGATGGCCTCCTCGGGCGTGCCGGACTCGGCCGCGAAGGAGCTCGCCGGCGCGCTGGCGGCGATGGTCGCGGCGAGCGGGCGGTATCCGGGCACCGCAAGGCGGCTGGCGACGCGGGCCACCCGGGAACGCTCTCGCCGGGATCGGCCCGCGGGAACCGGGCTGGTGGGCGCCGCGCTGGCGTTCGGCTGGACGGGGCAGCCGGAGGAGGCGCTGGCCGTGTGCGGCAGGATCCTGCAGGACGCCCGCACCTGGGACCAGCCGGATCTGCACGCGCTCGGGCTGCTCCTGCGGGCCGATATCGGCCACCGGCGGGGCGACTCGGCCGACAGCCTGCGGGACGCGCTCGACGCGCGGGAGGGGGCCGAGCGGATCGGCGCGCGGGTGCTGACCACGGCGGCGCGCGCCTGTGGCGCGCGGGCCCTGATCCGGATGGGCCGCGCGCAGGACGCCGCGGAGCTGGTACGTGAGATGACGATGCCCGCGGACGCCCATCCGCTGATCAAGAGCCTGATCCTGGAGGTTCAGGGACTGATCGCGGCGGCGGCGGGCGACCACGTCACCGCGCTGAGCCTGTTCCTCGACTGCGGGCACCGGCTCTCCGCCCGGGGCATCACCAACCCCGCCTGCCTGCCCTGGCGCGCGCACGCCGCCAAGGCGTACAACGCGCTGGGCGAGCACACCGCGGCCCGTACGATCGCCGCCGAACCGTCGGCGAGCCCGGAGCACGCGCCGGACGCGCAGCCGCCGCAGGCCCAGATCCTGCTCACCCCCGCCGAGCAGCGGGTCGTCGAGCTGGTACGGCAGGGCATGAGCAGCATGGAGGTCGCCGAGCGGCTCTGCCTGAGCAAGCGCACCATCGACACTCACCTGGGCCGCATCTACCGCAAGCTCGGTATCCGAGGACGGCACCAGCTGGCCGCCGCCCTCGGACTGTGACCGGCCCCTGATCAGTGCGGTGACACCGGCTCGGTGGACCGTCCGATGCCCAGCCTCGGCTCGGTGACCAGGTACAGCCTGTCGGCGGTGCCGTCGGTGTTCTCGCGGTCCTCGCGGTCCTGGCCCGCGGTCAGCTCGCCGGCCAGCACCATCGCGTCCAGCGGGGCCGCACCGCCGACGCGGGTGGCGTCGTCCAGGTCGGTCAGGCCCGCGGTGATCGAGGCGAAGGCACCGTCGGGGGGTGCCTGGGCACCGCTGACGCGCTTCCTCATCAGCTCCGGATACTGGCCTCTGGCCAGGCGCTGCGCCAGCCAGAAGTAGCTGTTCCTGCCCCGGTACTGCTCGTAGAAGCCGGCGACCATGGAGAACATCCGGCCGTAGGCGTTGCGGTAGTGGGACTCGTAGAATCCCAGCGCCTCGCGCTCGGTGACCTCCCCCGCGTGTGCGGACAGGATGGTCGCGGCCGCCAGCATGCCGCTGTACATGGCCAGGTGCACGCCGGTGGAGAGCAGCGGGTCCAGGAAGCAGGCGGAGTCGCCCGCCAGGAAGTAGCCGGGGCCGCAGAAGCTGTCAGCCGAGTAGGAGAAGTCCTGCTCGACGCGGACCTCGCCCTGGAAGTCGCCGCCCGCCACCAGTTCCGCCACCGTCTCCGACTCCGCGACCAGGGTCAGGAACATCTCGTCCGGCGAGGAGAACCCGGACCTGCGGGCCAGGAACTGGTCCTTGTGGGTGACGAAGCCCACGCTGTAGACGTCGCCGCTGAGCGGGATGACCCAGTACCAGCCGTTGGGGGAGGAGATCACGTTGATGCCGCCCCTGGGAGTGCTGGGCAGCAGGGCGCCGCCCCGGTAGTAGCCCCAGATGGCGACGTTGCGGAAGACGTCGTGCGGCCGCCGGTTGCGGAAGTGCTGTGCGGAGAGCACGCCGGCGCGGCCGGAGGCGTCCACCACGAAGTCGGCCGCGGTCTCCTGGCGGTGCCCTTCGTGCACCCATTCCACGCCCACGGCGCGGCCGTCGTCGAAGCCGACCTTCCGCACGCGGGCCCCGTGGACCACCTGCACGCCCTGCTCGGCGGCGTGCTTGAGCAGGACGTCGTCGAAGTCGGCGCGGTCCACCTGCCAGGATCGAACCTGGTCGCCGAAGAGGTCCGGCCAGTTGATCGTCCAGTCGCGCTCCGCGCCCCAGCGGAGCAGCAGGCCCTCCTTGACCTGGTAGCCGCGGGCCTCGACCTTCTCCCGCGCGCCGACGAGGTCGATGATGGCCCGGCAGGAGGAGGAGATCGACTCGCCGATGTGGTAGCGGGGGAAGAAGTCCCGTTCCAGCAGGCGCACCCGGGCGCCGGCCCGGGCCAGCAGCGCCGAGGAGATCGCTCCCGCCGGGCCCCCTCCTATGACCACCACGTCAGGCGCCATGGAATACCCCTCCCGCAGGAAAACTGCTAACCGTTGAATCCTCGCAAAGTGCGGTGAATATTGTTAATACGTATTTATACGCATTTATGGATTAATTCAGGTTGGTGAGGCCGAAGACCGCGCCCAGCGGGTCGGCGAGCAGGCCGCTTTCCAGCGGGCGGGCCCCGGCCGCCAGGGCCGCCGCGACGGCGGCGTCGCCGTCACTGGCGCTGGCACCGTCACCGGCACCGGCGCCGAAGAACGGCACCCAGCCGGTCCTGGCGGAGGGGCGGATCACCAGGGGCGCGTCGCCGTACAGGCTCCGGTAGAACTCCGTCGCCGCCTCCTGGCGGGAGGTGTGCAGCTCGCAGGCGCACAGGGCGCCGGGCTCGTCCACCAGGACCACGCCCTCGTCCCTGCCGCCCTCCCAGAAGCCGACCGCCGCACCTGAGGGGTCGACCGCCAGGCAGAGGCGGCCGTTCTCGCCCGCGGGCACCGGGCCCATCACGATCCGGCCGCCCAGGCGCCCGACCTCCGCCCGGGTGTGGCCGAGGTCCTTGGCGGCCAGGTAGACGTTCCAGGACGAGCCGAAGGCCGGGCCCATCGGGCTGGGGCCGAGGCCACCGATGATCTCTCCGCGCAACGTGATCAGGTGGTAGCCGCGGCTGTTCTCCCTGGTGAACTCCCAGCCGAAGAGGTCGCCGTAGAACTGTTTCGCGCCGGTCAGATCGACGGTGATGTGATCAACCCAGCACGGTGTTCCCGGGCCGTACGCGGTCCGCCGGGGCATGGGGGCTCCTTCTGGATCCTGTCGTCGATGAGTGCCGCGGCCTCCTCCGCGCCGCCGAACTCCGGCATGAGCAGCCGGTAGCGGGGCGCGTCGGCCAGTTCCGTGGCGGCCGGCGGCCAGATGTGCGGCTGGAACGACCAGGGCTCAAGCCTGCAGCGGTCGTCGTCTCCCTGGCAGAGCCTGACCAGCGTGGGCGGGGCGAGCCTGGCGGTGATCGGGACGGGCGGGCCCAGCCGCTCGGGGCGGACCAGAACGGACTCCCCGGCCAGTGCGGGATGAGCCTGCCGCCAGGTCGCCGGGTCCGGTTGGCCGATCAGCCCGCCGCTCCTCGCCGACTCCAGGGCGCCGCCGCGCAGGTCCAGCGGGATGTGGAAGGGGAGCGTGTGCCCGGTGGTCCGGTCGACCACGAGGAGTTGCCCCGACACCGGCCGCCAGGACCGGCCGGCCAGTGCGGCCGCCACGCCGGCGCCGGGCGAGCAGGCACTGCCGATCAGCGCGACCGTCACGTCGTCCTTGGTCATGACGACGGCACGCATCACCAGGTAGAGATGGTCGAGTACGGCGAACGGAGGAAGCGGTGGCGGCATGGTGCTCCATCCCCGGAACACGCGACGCTGCAGCAACATCCCGTCGGGACGCTGGACCAGCAGTTCTCCCTCTGCGGCCTTACTGGTGAGAAGCTTCACGACCAGTTGTGCTTCGCCGGCCTCCACCAGATGGGGGCCGAACAGGAACGCCAGGTCGGTGGGGTCGAGTTTGGTCAGCACCATGATGGTCATACCGAAGAAACTCAATAACAGGGGCAACTATCCCCCCCTTACGGGTGTCCTAATCTAGGCATTCTTACAATCAGGTCAAGCAGTGTCTACTCTCTCAGATAACGCCAGTCCCGCAAATACCGCTTTTGCCGACATTTCCGGACACTCAAGCAGGGGGAGATGCCCGGAGTTATGAATCGTACGAATATCGCATTGCGCCACTGTCTTTCCCAGCATCTTGGCATTGTCTACGAAGACCGGCATGTCCGAATCTCCGATGATCACCGTGGTCCTGGCCCTGATCCGGATCAGATCCTCGGCCGAGTGCCGATGTGCGGTGAGCCCCGCCATCGCCCCGCTGTCCAGCTCGGCCCAGGAGTGCCTGCCGATCACCTCCCGTAGCCGGGCACGCAGTTCCGGATGAGCCTCGGTGCCGCGGAAGATGTCCGGCGGGGAGCTCATCCACAGCTCGGCCATCTGCTCCCGCGCGCCGCCCGCCCTGCGCAACATCATGAGCTCCAGGTAACGCCGCCTGGCCGCGGGGTCGGGTGGCGCACCGCCGAGTGTCGGCGCCGCGAGCACCAGGTGCCGCACCACCTCGGGCGCCTCCAGGGCCATCTGCAGCGCGACGCAGGAGCCGAAGGAGAGCCCCACGACCCGGTCCGCCCGCTCGGCCGAGGCGATCTCGGCCAGCCGTACCGCCAGGGCGGGCAGCGTCACACCGGGCCGCAGCGGCTCGGAGCCGCCGTGACCGGGGAGATCCACGCCGATGTGCCGCCAGCCGGGCAGCAGCCTCCACAGCGGTTCCCACAGGGTGAGGTCCATGGTGTAGCCGTGCACCCACAGCACCGCCGGACCCGTCCCCGACTCGACCACGCGCAGCCCGCTCACGCAGGCTCCCGAAAGCCCGCGCAGAACCTCCGGTAGGCCACCACGGCCGCGTCCCCGCCGTCGAAGCGGGGCACCACCCGAGGATTCAACCGCTCCCAGACCACCGCGTCCTCGGCCAGCGCCCGCTCGCTGCCGCTGATGAGCAGCGGCAGCTCGCCCTGCTGCTCGGGGCGGACGCCGATCGCCACCCGCGCCACGCACCCGCCGCTCTCCCGGGGCACGGCGGCGGTGACGATGACCTGCTCCCACCCCGGCGGCCCGAACCGGGTGACGACCACGCCGGGACTGTAGGCGCATGCCAGGAAGCGCGCCCGGGTGACCGAAGGACCGGAGGTGCTCCCCGGCTTGGCCCCCATGACGAACTCGCCCTCGATGACCAGCTCGCCCTCGTCCCCGTCCCGATGCGCCATCCCGCGGAGCCGCGGCACCTTGTGCACCTCGGTGAAGTGGTCGATGTCGAAGGCGTTCTCCACGATCATCGCCGGATCGACGTCCACCGGCCTGACCACGGCCGCGGTGAGCGGGTGGGTCCCGCCCAGCTCCTTGATCGCCCGGGTGAGTCCCCGGTCGTCGTCAGGGGTGTCCGCGAGCCGTACGAACACGGCCTCGCCGGAGACGATCACGTGGTGCTCGCGTACCGACCACCGCCTGGTGGTGTCGCCCAGCGCGATCCGGCGGCCGTGGAACGGGCAGACCAGGCAGTCACCCGAGAGCCGTCCCCCGTAGCCGAGATGCGCGCCCCGATGCGGGCAGTCGGCGTCGAAGACCCGGATCCCCGTCTCGTCCCGCACGGCCACCAGCCGCCGGGTCCCGATCTCCAGGGGGGTCACCTCGGCTGTCAGCTCGGAGGTGAAGGCCGGTAGGTACCAGCCGGAATGCGGTGTCCCCAACTGCGCTGTCATCAGCCCATCGCCTCCAGGAGCCGGTCGGCGGCGAGCACCCCGCTGGCGATCGCCCCCTGAACCCACGGCAGCCGCGTTCCCGAGACCGTGGCCTCGCCCGCGAAGAAGAGTGTGTCGGCGACCGGCTCGGCCCAGCGCGCGGGAGCCCGCTCGGCGCCGAGCAGCGGCGCGGTGAACGCGCCCCGGCTCCACGGGTCGGCCCCCCAGTCGGCGATCCGCCTGCCCAGCACCCGGGCCCCCGCCGCCCAGGGCAGCGCCACCGTGAGCATGGCCGACAGGTCGGGACCGGTGGCGGCCCGCACACAGGCGGCCGCCGCGTCCTTGGCCACGATCAACGCCTCGGGGCGCCCCTCGCGGCAGCTCACGAAGCCGCTGACCCCGTCCGCGTCGAACACCGACGCGGTCTCCGGCGCGGGCACCGACAGGGTCGCGACCACGCAGCAGCCGTCACCCGCCGCCAGCTCCCGGGCGGCCTCGATCTTGTGCTCGGGCAGATCCTTGATGGTGAGCGTGCCGTGGGTCACCACGGCGGGCGGCACGGTCACCACCACCCGCTCCGCCTCCACGGTCCCGGACTGCGTCAGCGCGGCGACCCGTCCCGGCGACCAGCCGAGCACCTGGACCGGGCGTCCGGTGTGCACCTCCAGCCCCGCCGCCAGCCGTCGCGGCAGCAGGTCGAACCCGCCGGACACGACGTACTCTCCCTGCCCGGCGTCGTCCCCCCGCTGGGCCGCGGCCACACCGGCGGCGCTGAGCCGCTCCGGGTCCGCGGCCCAGATCTGCCGGAACCACTCGCTCGCCACCGGGTAAGGCCCGCCGACGTCGCCGAGCCAGCCGTGCACCGACCCGCCGGCCTCGGCGCCCTCCGCGTTCAGCCTGGCCTCCAGCAGCCAGGGCGGATGCGGTGTGCGGGCCAGCGCCCCCATGGGACGGCCCACCCGCCCGCTGATCACCCGGGCCGCGGTCGGCCGCGGTGCCGTCCCGGTCTCCACCAGCCCGTGGACGGGGTTGCGGTCACCGTGGACGACCTGCGCGCCCAGCTCCAGCGGGGGCCCGCCGTCCGCGGGACGGAAGGTCAGTATCCGCCCGCCGATCCGTGACCTGGCCTCAAGGACCACGGTGCGCACCCCGGCCCTGGCCAGGCGGTCGGCACAGGTCAGTCCGCTGACGCCGGCGCCGATCACGAGGACCTCAGCACGCATCCCCGCCTCCCAGCCGCACCGGAAGGGCGCGCAGCCGCCGGGGGATCAGCGTGGCGGCCCAGACCGGCTCCGGATCGGCCAGCGACGCGGCGGGGAACCGCTCGGCCAGCCGGGCCAGCAGCACCGCCCCGGTCTGCCGGACGAGCTGCGCCGCCAGGCAGAAGTGCGGCCCTCCGCCAAAGGCCAGATGCGGGTTGGGCGTCCGGTCGAGCAGCAGCTCCCCGGCCCTTTCGAAAACGACCGGATCCCGGTTGGCGGCGGCCACGATCGCCAGCACCCTGGCCCCCTGGGGCACCTGCCCCCCGGGCAGCGCCACGTTCCGGATCGCGACCCTGGCCGTGAACGGAATGGGCGCCTCCAGCCGCAGCAACTCGTCCATCGCGGTACGCGCCGGCTCCCGGCCGCCCTCGCGCAGTACGGCCAGCGCCTCGGGCCGGGGCAGCAGCCAGTACAGCGCGTTGCCGATCGCCTCGGCCAGCGGCTGCCACCCGCCCACCACGGCCAGCCCGAGCACCCCCAGCATCTCCCGCCTGCTCAGCCGGTCGTCGGCGGCCAGCCGGGCCAGCGGGCTGGGCGGCGCGGACGCGCAGTGCGCGTCCAGGAACCGGGTCAGCTCTCCCATGGCCGACCTGCCCAGCGCCGCCACCTGCGGCCCGGCCAGCGGATCCAGATTGATCGAGGCCGCCTGGGCGAGCTGCGCGAAGACCTTCCGGTCGCTCTCCGCCAGCCCGAACAGCCGCAGGAAGACCGAGGTGGCCAGCGGGCTCCCGATCTCCGTGACCGCGTCGACCACGGTCCGCTCCGCCAGCCGGTCGAGAAGCCCGTCCACGTCGGCGGCGATCGCCTCGGCCACCGACGCGATCGCCGCGGGTCCGAGCAGCAGCAGCCCCGGCGCGCGCAACCGGGTGTGATCGGGCGGGTCCGTGGTGAGCATCGACGGCGGCAACTCCTCGTCGCGCGCCCGCCCCTGCTGCCCGGCACTCGCCGAGAAACCCTGGTCACGCAGTACGGCGGCGCAGTCGGCGTGCCCGGTCACCAGCCAGAGCCGCGACGCCGCGTCGTAGTGGACCGGAGCGCGGGCGCGCAGCCAGTCGTAGGCCGGATAGGGATCGGCCCGTCCCGCGGGGGAGAAGGGGTGAGCCAGGTGGGCAGGGAACCGGATCTGGGTGCCTACCGTCACGCGTCAGTCTCCCTTGCGATCGCTTACCTGATCAGCGCACACGCGCGTTGCGCCAGCCGAACGTCAGCGCGGTCAGCAGCAGGCCGCCGACCGCCCACAGTCCGAGGACCAGCGCGATGCGGCCGAGCTCCCACCCGCCCGCCGGTTCCACGACAGTGAAGCCGTCCGGCAGGAACACCGAACGGAACCCCTGCGCCATCCACTTCACCGGGAAGAGCGCGGCCGTGTTCTGCATCCACTCGGGAAGCTGGTGAAAGGGGTAGAAGACCCCGGAGATGAACTGCAGCACCATGAACACCGGCGTCACGATCGCCGCGGCGGACCGGCTGTTCGGGATGGCCGCGCTGTAGGCGATCCCGGCCAGCGCGCAGGTGACGGTACCCAGCGTCAGCACCCAGGCGAGGGTGAACCAGCGGTGCGCGGTGCTCGGCCAGGGCAACCCGAACGCGGTCACCGCGATGCCGAGCAGCAGCACCGTCTCCACCACGGTGGTCACCACGACCTTGACCAGCTTGCCGATGAAGTAGGCGGGCTTGGGCATCGGCGTCATGGCCAGCCTGCTGATGAGGCCGGTGTCCCGCTCGATGGCGATGTTGATGGCCAGCCCGGAGAAGGCGGTGCTCATCACACCGGCGGCCACGATGCCCGCCATGAAGACCTGCCGGAAATCGGTCTGGGTGCCCTCCACCTTGCCGGTGAAGATCGCGCCGAACACCACAAGCAGGATCACCGGAAAGAAGAGGGTGAAGACCAGGGACTGCCTGTTGCGGAAGAACGACTTCAGCTCGACCGACGACCGGGCGACACTGGCCCGCCACAGCCCGGGCAGCAACCCCTCCCCGAGTTCCCGGCCGGGGGCGCGAACGGAATCGGTGAGGCTCACTTGTTCTCCTCCGGCTGTTGTCGATGCCGGTCGATGAGGTTGAGGTAGATCTCTTCCAGGGTGGGACGGTGCACGATCAGCTCGGGCAGCTCGGCCTCGGCCCAGGACGCCAGCAGGCTCACCAGCCGGGTCGGCTCCGAGGTCAGCACGGTGACCAGGTCACCCGCGCCCGTCGGTCCCGGTTCGAGCACCGCTCCACGGGGCAGCTCGGGGAGTTCCCGGCCGGCCAGCGACTCGGAGCGCCGGAACGACACGGCGGCCGAGGTCGTCGCACGCCCACCCAGCTCGCTCGGCGGTCCGCAGGCCACCAGCCGGCCGCCCGCGATCACACCGACCCGCGCGGCCAGCGTCTCGGCCTCGTCCAGGTAGTGGGTGGTGAGCACCGTGGTGCAGCCGCGCGCGGCGAAGAACCGCACCAGGTCCCACGCCTCGCGGCGGGCGACCGGATCGAGCCCGGTGGTGGGCTCGTCCAGAAAGATCAACTCGGGGTCGCCGATCACGCCGACGGCCACGTCCAGACGGCGCTGCTGGCCGCCGGAGAGCTCCGTGGTCTTCTTCTTCTCGTACGTTCCCAGACCGACCATGTCGAGCACCTGCGTGGGCGGCAGCGGCCTGGGGTACATGGCGGCGAACTGCCTGACCACCTCACCCACGGTGAGATCGGGGTAGGCGCCGGTGGATTGGCTGACCACCCCGATACGCGCCCGCCATTCCCGTGGGTCCCTGGCCGGATCCTGGCCGAGGACCTCCACGTCTCCACCGCTCCGCCGCCGTACTCCCGTCAGTATTTCGACGGTCGTGGTCTTTCCCGCGCCGTTCGGCCCGAGCAAGGCGAACACCTCGCCGCGGTGTACCCGCAGGCTCAGATCGGTGAGCACCAGGTGCTCTCCATAACGCTTGTTCAGGCCGGTGACAGCGACCGGGTCGTTTTCCGCGGCGGCGGAAACCATCGACTTACTCCTCCGATGGAGACGGGAACGGGAACGGCATGGCGATTTTGGAAATCCAGTGAATTCAGTGAATTCAGTGAATGCTGGAGATGCGGTGAATCAGGTGCAGCAGCAGCACGGGCAGCAGCAGTAGTAGCAGGCGGCCGCGTCGGCGGCGCCGGCCGCGATGTCGGACAGGTCGCCCTCGCTGAGCTCGGCCGCGTCGACCACCGGGGTCTCGGGGATGTGGAGCTCGTACTGGCCGGTCGCCAGACCGACCTCCCAGAGGCCGACCTGGACGTCCAGGTTGCCCTCCTCGTGCCCCTCGGGAATGTGGCGCACGATGACGATCTCGGCGTCCTCCGGGATGGTCAGACCGGACTCGGCCAGCGCGGCGCGCGGGTCCGCGTTCAGCCGGGCCGCGTACTCCTCGTCCGACCAGGCGGTGATGAGGGTGCGGGTGTAGGCGTTGATGAATTCCGCCCGCTCCTGCGGTTCGAGCGCCATGTCATTCTCCCTCTGTTTGTTTACCGCTGCTTTCTGCGTCGGCAACTGAAAGGACTGTCGCATGGCGCGCGGCACATACCAAGACTTAAGTTATTCGCCATTGATGTAAGTATTGATACGTTCATCAACGCAGTGTTACATTAGCAGCATGCCACAGTACGGATGTGCTCATCAATGACATTCAATACGTATATCCGGTACTCGTGAATACGTATCAGAGATACTTAAGCACCGTTAAGCGGAGGCGTCGGTGACGACTACCAGCACGCAGCTGCCCCCGGGACCGCCCGGCCCGGTGGACATGGAACGCATGCGTAGCGACCCACTGGGGTTCGTGACCGGCCTGGCCCGTCGCTACGGGGACGTCACCGGCCACCACGCGAACGGCGAGACCGTGTTCATGGCGCATCGCCCGGATCTCGCCCGGCACATCCTCAAGGACAACGTCGGTAACTACACGAAGGAGAACACGCCCGACGACCACATGCTCCGCCCGCTACTCGGAAACGGCCTGCTCACCAGCGACGGCGCGGAATGGGCGCGGCAGCGCCGGCTCTGTGCCCCGGCCTTCCGCCGCAGCGCGGTCGCCTCCTTCGACCAGATCATCACCGACGAGACCTCGGCGCTGCTGGCCCGCTGGCGTGCCGCCGCGGAGACCGGCGCACCCCAGCCGATCGACCACCACCTCACCTCGCTGACCCTGTCGATCCTGACCCGCGCGGTGCTCGACGTGGACCTCGGCGCGGCGGGCGACGGGTTCGGCCGCGCGGTGGACGCCGTCAATCGCTTCATCGGCCACTACGTACCCGACCCCGACCCCGACCCGGCGGACACGAGCCGCCGCCGGCGGGAGTACGCACGCGCCCGCGCCCTGCTCGACATGATGACGCGCACCGTCATCGCCTCCCGCCGGGCCGCTCCCACCGCCACCGGCACCCTGCTCGACACCATGCTCGGCGCCCTGTCCGACGCCGACCTCCGCGACCAGGTGCTGACTTTGATCATGGCCGGTCACGAGACCACCGCCAAGGCCCTGACCTGGACCTTCTATCTACTGGACCGCCATCCGGAAGAGGCGGAACGGGTCCGGGCCGAGGTCGACCGGGTGCTGGGCGGACGCCCGCCCACGGCCGCGGACCTGCCCGACCTGCCGCTCTGCCGCCGGGCCGTACAGGAGGCGATGCGCCTGTACCCCCCGGTCTGGCTGATCTCCCGCCGTGCGACCGGCCCCGACGAGCTCGACGGCCATCCGGTACGGCCGGGCACGCTCGTCTGCGTCAGCCAGTGGGTTCTGCACCGCGACCCCCGCTACTGGGACCGCCCGGATGCGTACGTACCCGACCGCTTCGACGGCGTCGACCTCCCGAGTCATCTGTACCTGCCGTTCGGCGGCGGCGAGCGCGTCTGCATCGGCCGGCACCTGGCGCTGATCGAGGCGACGCTGGTCCTGGCGATGCTGTCTCAGACGGTACGGCTGACGCTGGAACCCGGCTTCCCGGTGGAACCGGAGGCGCTGGTGACGCTACGGCCGAAGCACGGCATGCACATGATCGTGAGCCCCCGATGACCACTCTCCCCACACCCCCGCACCCCCCGGCCACCGTCACCGACCGTGGCGCCGCTCTCGACACCCCGGCCCCGGACTCCGGTACTCCGAGGTCGTACGCCGGTCCGTACCACCCCGCCACCCCGCCGTACGCGGGTCCGCCCGGCCCCGCCGACCGGCCGGATCCCAACACCCCGACCCCGAACGCCGGTTCGTACAACCCCGCCACCACCACCGCGGGTGGGCTGGCGGGAGAGCTGGCGCGGCTGGAGGCACAGGCGGAGCTCTCGTTCGACGAGGAGCTGAGCCTGCTGCGCGAACTGGGCCTGACCGCGTCGGGCGGCCCGCTGGTCGAGATCGGCGCGGGGTCCGGCGCGATCACCAGGCGGCTGCGGCGGGCGCTGCCCGAGTTGTCACTGGTCGCCGTGGACATCGACCCGGACCTGCTCGCCCATGCCGAGGGCGCCGACGCCGAACTGATCGTCGCCGATGCCGCCGACCTGCCCCTGGAGACGGCGAGCGCGCAATACGTACTCCTCAGGTACGTCCTTCAGCACCTTCCCGATCCCGGACCGGCCCTCGCCGAGGCACGCAGGATCCTCCGCCCCGGTGGCCGCATCCTGGTCACCGAGGTGGACGCCTCCTGCTGGGGGCTGGCCGACCCGGTCTACCCGGAACTGGTGGGAGTGCACGCCAAGATGGCGGCGACCCAGCAGGCCGCCGGCGGTGATCGCACGATCGGCCGCCGTCTCACCCGCCTGCTCCGTGACGCCGGCTTCACGGAGGTCGCCCTTCGCCCGTTCGCCACCACCAACGACACCCGGCCCACGGATGACTTCGCCCCCCACCTCGGCCCAGGACGGCTGCAGCCGCTCGTGACCGCCGGAGTGTTGTCGCTCCGCGAGTTCGCCCTCGCCGCCGACCGCTGGAACCGGTTCCGCGCAGATCCCAACGCCTGGGTGATGCTCCTCGGGTTCACCGCAGCCGGTACCGCCCCCGACGCCTCTCAGAACGGCCGTCACCCCACCGAAGGAATCCAGTGAACACCAACGTCAAGATCTTCATCACGATCTTCTGCTACATCAGCGCGGTGATGGGCCTCGTCACCGCCGTCATCCAGGCCAGCACCACCCCCGCCAACACCCCCGGAGCCATCGGTTCCGGAGTCGTCGGCGGCATCTTCCTGGTAGCCGGCGTGGCCCTGAGCCGCAAACCCCGCTACTAGCCGCGTACGACACCTCTCTGCGGCCGGCGGCCGGCAGCAGGGAGGTGTCCCGGTGTGCCGTCCTGCCGGAGCGGGTGATCGCGAGGTCACCCGGTTCATCTCCACGGGACGCCCGGCGGGGATCGGCGGCGAGTTCGCGGTCCGCCACGGACGCGTCGGGTTCGCCGCCGAGGGGCCTGATATCGGCCATCGGCCAAGAGGTCACCGCCGAAATCCTCGACGTCGATATCGAGCACGGACGCGTACCCCTTTCCCTCAAAGCGCTCCAGGAAGACCCACTGCTCGATCTCCAAATCCCCCGCCATCGGCGCTCACAGCCAGTCGTGTTCACGCGCGTACCGCGCCGCTTCGTGCCGGGTCCGGGTCTGAGTCTTCTGCATCGCATTCGAGAGGTAGTTGCGCACCGTGCCCTCTGCCAGGTGAAGTCGGGTGGCGATGTCGGCGGCCGAATAGCCTTCGCCGGTCGCCCGCAGCACATCGATCTCGCGGTCGGTGAGCGGGCAGTCGTCGACGACGGCGAGTGCGGAGACATCCGGGTCGATCCATCGCCTGCCCTCGTGCAGGGTTTTGATGACCGAAACGATGTGCGCCGGTTCCGCGGACTTGCTGACGAAACCCTGGACTCCGAGCTTCAGTGCCCTGCGCAGCACGCCGGGCCTGGCATGGCGGGTCAGCATGAGGATCACCTGCTCCGGCCGCTCGCGGCGGATCTCCGCGACAGCGCCGAGTCCGTCCACACCTGGCATCTCCAGATCGATGACGAGCACATCGGGCCGGTGTCGCAGCGTGGCCTGGACGGCCGCCGCACCCTCTTCCGCTTCGGCGAGCACGGTGATCTCGCCCTCGAGTGGGAGCAACGACGCCAGCGCTTTGCGGAGGAGTGCCTCGTCGTCGGCGAGTACCACGGTGGTCATCAGTCGTCCTTTCCCGCTTTTAGAGGGCAGCGTCCGAACGACCGTGCGGGAATGCCGCAGCCGTCAGGAAACGCCCGTCTTTCTGCTCCACCGTCAGCTCGCCTCCGTTGCCCACCACTCGTTCCTTGAGCGTGGCGAGCCCCCGCAGTTCGGGCAGCGGACCCTCTTGCACGCCGTCGTTGACGATGGTGATGCCCGACTCCGACAGGGTGATGCGCACCTGCTCGGCCTGCGCATGCCGCAGGATGTTGGTCGTCGTCTCCCGCAGGACCTGGCCGAGCAACTCGCCTGCGTGCGCGTCGACCTCGGCCTCACGGTCGACGCGCACGCGGATGCCCGCGGCCTCGAAGAGGTTCTTCGCGTTCTCCAGCTCAGCGGACAGGTTGAGCCGCCGCTGCGCGTAGGCGAGCTCCTTGGTCTGGGTGATGGTGTCGCTGACCAAGGCATGCACCTCGCGCAGTTCCTGCTCCACTCGTTCGGCGTCGCTGTGCACCAGCTTCTGGGCCAGCGCGATCTTCAGCTTCACCACATGCAGCGTGTGGCCCTGGATATCGTGCAGATCACTGGCAAAACGCATGCGCTCCCGGATGACGGCCAGCTCCGCTTCGCGTTCTCGTGCCTCCTCCAGCTCCGCAACGAGGCCGTAGAACCTCTGGTTGGGGAACATGAGGCCGGTCAGCACCGCTGTGGCGCCCGCGGGAACGATGACGTATCCGATCAGAACACCGGAGAGATCTTCCTGGGTGACCAACAGCCTCGCCGCGCCTACTACGGCGACGTAGGCGATCAGCCCCAGGGCTGCCCAGCCTCGGTGGCGCGGCAGCTGGGGGACGGCGAGGGAGCCCACGATCAAAATGCCGTAGAACGCCGAGTTGCTGTCCATCACCAGCACTCCGAGAAGCCACACGGCCGCGGCGATGATCAGGCAGGGGAGCGCGACGCGGGAGACGTCGCGCGCCGCCCACCACACGAAGGCCACCAGGGCCGCGACCACGCCCAGACCCAGGACGATGACGTGCCACCAGGTCTGGGCATCGGTCGCCACCCGCAGCGCCCCTACGACAGCGAGCAGCGGGAGGAACATGGTGAGATTGAGTCTGCGCAGCCGTCCCCGCGTCGCCTCGGTGTGCTCGGACATCGGGTGTGCCGCTGCCCGGGCCGGCCTCACCGGTCCTCACCTGGCCGCCGAGCCGTCAGGCTGAACAGCGGGACCGCCACAGCGCTCGCCACAGCGCTCGCCACAGCGCTCGCCACAGTGAGGACCGCGGCCGTCCACATCAGCCACTGGTTGTTCTCCAACCACGACTCCCCGCCGTCAGGCAAGAGACCGACGCCGAGGTAGTGGAGGAAGAACGCCGCGCAGACCAGGCGCAGGGGTTCGGTGCCCATGGGTGGCTCTCCGGGATCGAACAGCAGAGTCTGTCCAGTATTCTTCCGGTCTCGTGGCGGCACCAGTGACGCTGCGTCATACGTTCACCCAAGAAATGTCATGGCGAGGTCATGACGTGGTCGCACTGCCCGGTGAGCGCGGCGGCTGCTGGGATCAACAGCATGTCCTCGACACCAGTCATCGACGTTGAACGTCTGAACCTCACCTACGGCGACTTCCATGCCGTGAAGGACCTGTCCTTCCAGGTGGAGCGCGGAGAGCTCTACGCTCTGCTCGGCACGAACGGGGCGGGGAAGACCTCGACCCTGGAGACCATCGAAGGCCACCGTACGGCCACCTCGGGCACCGTGCGGGTCTTCGGGCAGAGTCCACGAGACCGGCGCGCCGTGCGGCCCAGGATGGGCATCATGCTGCAGGACAGCGGGTTCTCCCCGGACCTGACGGTGAAGGAATCGGTCCGGCTGATCGGAAAACTCACCCAGCGCACGGACACGGTCGAACGCGTGCTCAGCGTTGTGAATCTCACTCGCAAGGCCGGCATCAAGGTGTCCCAGCTCTCCGGCGGCGAGAAGCGGCGTCTGGACTTCGCCACCGCCGTGTACGGGACGCCTGAGCTGATCTTCCTGGACGAGCCCACCACCGGCCTGGACATCCAGTCCCGCGACGATCTGTGGGACACCGTGAACAAGCTGCGCGAAGACGGCTCCACCGTCGTTCTCACCACGCACTACCTGGAAGAGGCGCAGCAGTACGCCGACCGCATCGGTCTCATGCACAAGGGCACCTTCCACCGGGAGGGGACCGTCTCCGAACTGACGCGGACCCTGCCGGCCGCCATCCGCTTCTCCCTTGCGGCCCCCGCACCGGCGCTGCCGCTGCAGGCCACGCGCGAGAGTGACGGGAAGTTCCTCATCGAGACCTTCGGCTTGCAGAAGGACCTGTACACCCTGCTCCGCTGGGCGCAGGACCACGCGGTGGAGCTGCGGGAACTCCAAGCCGGACCGACCCGGCTCGACGATGTCTTCCGCGCCCTCGACAGCGACTAGACCACTCCCCGACTTTCAGGAAAAGGACCTTCGCCATGCTCTCGATCGCTCTCAGTGAGCTGGTCCAGATCTTCCGGAACCGGTTGGTTCTGGTCACCAGTGTCGTCATGCCCGCGGTGGTCAGCGCGTTCTTCATCTACCAGCACGAGGGCTTCGCGGCCCTGGGCAGCCTCGGATACATCGCGGCGGTGGTGATGTTCACCGTGGGGGCGTTCGGGCTCTACACCACCGCGGTGACCACGCTGGCCTCCCGCCGGCAGAACCTCTTCCTCAAGCGGTTGCGCTCCACTGCGGCGAGCGACGCCGGCATCCTCTCCGGGCTGCTGCTCCCGGTCACCGTCATCTCGCTGGTCCAGGTGGTCGTGATCATGACCGTGCTGGCCGTGGTCACCGGCCGGCCGGACAACATTCTCCTCCTGGCGGCGGCCGTCCTCTCGATGGTGATCATGATGCTCGGCCTGGGACTGGCCACGGCGGGACTGACGGACTCCCCCGAGCACGCCCAGGTGACCACGCTGCCCATCAGCCTCGGCACCATCGCCGTGACCAGCTGGGTGGGGATCACCGGCACTGAGGAGCTCACCCTGCTCAAGCGGCTGCTTCCCGGCGGCTCGGCCACCGAACTGGTCGTCAACGCCTGGAACGGCGGCGTTCCCGTCACGGAGTCCCTGGTTCTCCTGGCGCCCACGCTGAGCTGGGTCGTTGTCGCCGTCGCGCTGGCTTCCCGGATCTTCCGCTGGGAGCCGCGCCGATGACGACGCTCGGCGTGGGGCATCCATGGGTGCGGAGGACGCAATCGACTGGGTGAGTGCTGTGGATCATGTGTCGTTCGATTCGGCTGCGCCGTGGCGGCACGGTTCCTATTCAGACGAGCTCGGCCAGAAGCGAGACAGCGTCTGTGGCCTGTTCAACATCGTTCCCCGAGGAGGAGCACAGATGCGGAAATCCTCATAACCGTTCTCGCCGCCGCCGTCAGTGTCTCCGTGATCACGGCAGTCACGTAGCTTGAGTTCTAGTGACCGGGTGTCCCCGGAGACGTGGCGGGGCAGCCGTGGGTGACGAAGTAGATCTCCATGGAGATCGACCCGCTCGGGGCGGAGAGGTCGTGGAAGTTCCGGGTCACGGCCGTTCCGAAGATGCGCGGGTACGTCTCGCGGATGGCCGTGTTGACCCGGGTGGCCAGCTGAACGCCGCCGCTGGCGCCGCCGTCGGAGTCGGAGCCGAAGGTCAGCACCATGCCGACGCGCCGTCCGGCCAGGTTGCCTTTGTGCCTGCGCAGTTCCTGGCGGACCTGTGCGGCCAGGACGCCGTCAGCGGCGCCTGGGGTGACCCGGAACGAGAGCGTGACCGGTTTCGCCAGGACGCCTCCGACGAGGCCGGTGCAGGGGGACGGCGAGGGGCCGGGCTTTTCCTTGACCGGGCTCTTCTTCTCCGTGGGCTCCTCGGGCCGGTGTTCTCTCTCCGAGGTTTCCTTCTCCGGGGCCTTCTTCCCCGGCGGCTTCTCGGTTGAAGGCTCTTCGGCCAGGGGCTCTTTGGCCGGCAACCCTTCGGCCGGGGGCTCTTCGGTCGAGGGCTCTTCGGACGGGGGCCGGGTGGAGTCAGGCAGAGGCTGGAAGGGGTCCGGTTGGAACCGGGCGGTGTCCGTCACGGGGTCGGTGGGTGAGGGGGGTGGTGCCTGCGCTCCCAACATGATGATCGTGAGCCCGAGCAGCAGGTCGGCGAAGAGCCAGCCGGCCATCATGGTCGTGCTGGAGGTTCTTCGGCGGGCGGTCACAGCGGGGTCCGAGCTCTCCGGCGTGAGTCCGGCTCGTCGTCACCGCTGTCGTCTGCTTCGTTGTTGCCGTTGCCGTTGCCGTTGCCGTTGCCGTTGCCGTTGCCGTTGCCGTTGGCCTGGTCCTTGTCGCCGCCGTCGGCCCGGACGCCTCCGCTGTCCCCGCCGCCGCTGGGGCCCTCGCCGTCGCCGCTGCCCTTGTCGCTCTCCCCGTCCTTGCCGGGACCGCCGGCCGGGAGAGCCCAGAGGCCGTCGGCCGGAAGCCGCAGCCTGGTGCTCGCCCGCTCCGAGTCGGTGGCCTCGCGCTCGGCGAGCTCCTTCGAGGGCAGGTCGGCCAGCGCGCCGGCGAGCGTGGTGGGCAGCCGGTCGAGCACCTCCCGCGTCCGCTCCAGCAAGGCGACCGTCTCGACGGTGGTGTCGATCCGGGAGGCGTGCATCCCGGTGGCGGCGGACCAGCTCTCAAGGGCCTCCCGGATCTCCGTACCGGCGCCCTCGAAGGTCCGGTGAAACTCCCTGGCCGTGCCCGCGATGGTGTCGGTGACCCGTGCGCCGAGCAGGTCGACCGCCTTCTCCGTCGACGAGCCGACCGAATCGATCGAGATGGCCGCGCGGTCGACGGCGTGGCCGATGCCCGCCGTCGCGCCGACCAGCTCGTTGATCCGGAGGTCCAGGCCGGAGACGCTGCCCTGGACCAACTTCATGGACCGTACGAGTTCGTCGTTGAACGCCTGGCGCATGTCGAGGGTGGTCCGGGAGATGGTCGTCGACAACTGGTTCCCGGCATCGGTGACGGCCTGGCCGGTCGTGGAGCCCGCGGTGTCGATCATGGCCGAGAACCGGGCCACCGCCGAGGCGAGGTCGTCACAGGTGTTGTTGACGGCCGCCAGGTGCCCGCCCAGATGCTCGACGGCGTCGCGCACGTCGATCGCACTGCCGGCCAGCGCGTCCGTGGTCTTGCGGGTGGCCTCCAGGGTCAGGGTGAGCGCCTCGACCAGCTCGGTGTGCACCTTGCGCGCCGTGGTCCCGACGAAGCCGATGTCGGCCGCCGCCTTGTTGAGCTCGGCGCCGAACCGCTCCGGTGAGGAGAGCCGGACCTGGCCGAGTACCAGGCTCGCCTCGGTCAGCGCCCCGCGGAGCCGGACGCGGAGGCCGCGGAGCTCCCGCTCCGCGGCCTCCTCCCTGCTGTTCTGCGTGATGTTGTCGAACACGGTCCAGCAGATGAGGCAGAAGATGGCCGCGAGGGTGCAGAGCGCGATGTTGTCGAACTCGAAGAACCCGGGCAACCTGCCGTCGAAGCCCTGCTGCCACATCTCCAGGAAGGGCCGTCGGGCCGCGTCCAGGCCGCCGGCCGCGAGGACGTCGCCGTAGGCGCCGGTGGCCATCATCAGGCCGAGCCAGGTGATGAAGATCGGTACGAAGACGAGGGCGGGACCGATGGCGCCGCTGAGCCCTCGTCGCCATCCCGGTCTCCTCGGCGAGGACGTGGTTCCCGCCGATTCCCCGTCCACCAGGATGGTGTCGTCGGGGGAGAAGGCGGCGAACAGATCGACCTCGCACCAGTGTCCGGCCATGTCGGGATCGGTGACCGCGTCCGCGAGATCACGTAGCTGGTCCTGACGGGCCGCCAGGTGGGGGTGATCGGCGAGCTCGCGAAGCTCGCCGGCAAGCTCCAGATCCGTCACGGACAACCGACATCCTCTCCTGATGGCGCCGAGCGCCTTTTCGGCAATCCGGATGGACCGATTCACGCCTCCGAGAGGCGTGATCATTTTGGCATATGGCGCGCATGTCGGCGGAAAGAACGGTCCACTGCGGAGGAGAGCACGCCGGACCGACGACGGCGGGCGCGGACGGTGCCGTGCGGCACGGTGGGTCAGGTCCGTGAAACGGAGGCGTGGAGAACTCGATCCGCGGCATCGGGTGAAAGGGAGTGACCGGACCCAGGAAACGGAGTTCACGCTTGAGTGCGGAGACAGATCTGGACGACGCGGAGGTGATCAGGCGTGCCCGGCGTGATTCCGCCGCTTTCTCGGTGCTGTTCGACCGACATGCCCCCGCCCTGCACCGTTACGTGACGCGGCGCCTGGGGGACTCGATGGCCGACGACATCGTGGCCGAGACGTTCCTCACCGCCTTCCGGCGGCTCGGGCGCTACGACACCGACTATCGCGATGCCCGCCCCTGGTTGTACGGCATCGCCGCCAACCTCATCGGCAAGCACCACCGCGCCGAGGTCAGGGCGTACCTCTCGCTGGCCAGGACCGGGGTGGACGAGGTGGCCGAGAGCTACGCCGACCGGGTGGAGGCCCGGGTGACGGCCTCGGCGGCGCAGCGCGATCTGGTGAGGGCACTCGCCGCGTTGGCGTCGAAGGATCGCGAGGTGCTGCTGATGATCGCCTGGGCGGATCTCAGCTACGAGGAGACGGCGCGGGCACTCGGCATCCCGATCGGCACGGTGCGCTCGCGCCTGCACCGCGCCAGGAGGAAGACCCGTGAGGCCCTGGGCGGGGTCGATCCGTCCGCTATCTCGGAGGAGACCGGCCGTGGATGACCTGGAACTGCTGAGCGCGCTGCGGGCGGACGCGCCCGAGCCCGATGCCGACCGCCTGCGCGCGCTGCGGGCGCGTTCCCTGCGGCGCCGCCGCCGGCTGCGGCCGGTGCTCTCACTGCCGCTGGCCATGACGGCGGCCGTCGCGGTGATCGCGGCGGTGGTCGTGGTGGTGCACGACGACGAACGGCCGGTCACGCGGCCACCCGACACCGCGGAGGCGACGCCGGTGAGCGCGGAGGTCATGCTGAGGCAGGCGGCGCTGATGGCCGAGAAGCGCCTGCCGGACGGCATCTCGCCCCGTCCCGACCAGTGGCTGTACCGCAAAAGCGTCGTCAGGCAGCCCGCTGACGGCTCGGTCGAGACCCAGGAGTACTGGACGCGCTACGACGGCACCCGGCAGGCGACCCGGCTGGGCCGGCGCCCGATGGAGACGCGGACCATCGGGCCGGACCCGGGTGACGACGACCTGTCCCCCCGGCAGTACGCGGCCAGGCTGGCCAAGCTGCCCACCGACCCGGACCGGCTGCTGGCCCATGTCAAGGGCGACCGGCACTGGAAGGACAAGCCGGACGAGGAGCGGGGGCGCGCCGACTACCCAGACGCGCGGGCATTCGGGGTGCTGTCGGTCTACCTCAGCCAGGAGTTCCCCCTGCCGCCCAAGCTGGAGGCTGCGATCTTCCGCGCTCTCGCCCGGATTCCGGGAGTCCGGGTGGACCTCGGCATCCGCGACGCGGCGGGCAGGTCAGGTATGGGCATCGCCTACGAGGTCGGCGCTCCGGGCTTCGGCACGCGGCGCGACGAGAACGGTCAGGTCACCGAGCGGTCCTACGTCATCCTCGACAGCACGACCTATCGCTATCTCGGCTCGCGGACGGACTACCTGCGGGACCAGCTCATCAACGGTGAGGTGGCCTTCCCGGAGGGGAGCTTCTTCGCGACCGCCGAGGTCGCGTCGGGAGTCGTCGACGAACCCGGACAGATCCCCTAGTGCGACGTTTCTTACCGGATGAACCGCCAAGTTCCTCTTCTTCACCCGACCGCCGGCTCGGGCCCCGTGCCGCTGGCGGGAGTCCACTCGGAGTCGACCAGGCGGGGGAGACCGAGCGGATTGAGCTCTCGCAGCGCTGCCGGTAGGACGGCTTCGGGCGTGTTCTGGTACGACACCGGTCGCAGGAATCGACGGATCGCCGCAGGTCCCACGGAGGTGTGGGCGGCCGAACTCGTGGCGGGGTACGGGCCGCCGTGATGCATGGCCTCCGTCACCGCGACCCCCGTGGGGTAGTCGTTCCAGACGATCCTCCCGGCCCTGTCGGCGGCGAGGGCGACCACCGGGGCAAGGGCGTCCTCCGGTTCGGCGTGGATGGTGAACGTCAGGCTGCCCGGCAGGAGGTCCAACATCGACAGGAGCTCGGCCGGTGGACCGAATCGGACCACGACGGACGCGGGGCCGAAGTGCTCCTCCCGGAGGTGCGGACCGGCGAAGAAGGCGTCGGCGTCCGCGATGACCAGGGTGTTCTCCAACTCGACGGCCGACAGCCGGTGGCCCCCGGCCGCGAGACGCACTCCCGGTGTCGCGCACGCCTCCTCAAGCGCGGAGGTTAGCGACTCGGCCATGCCCGCGCTCAGCATCGGCCCGCGGCCGCCGGCGAGCAGCTCCCGGCGGAGCGCGGCCACCAGCGCGTCGCCGGGCTCTCCCTCGGGAACGAAGAGGAGGCCGGGGCTGGTGCACATCTGGCCGGCGCGGGTCAGCAGCGATCCGGCCAGCTCGGTCGCGATCCGCGCGCCGCGAACCCTCAACGCGGATTCGAAGATCACTAATGGGTTCACGCTGCCCATTTCCGCGTAGACCGGGATCGGTTCCGGGCGGGCCGCGGCGAGGTCGTGGAGCGCCCGTCCGCCGCCCGTCGATCCGGTGAAGCCCACGGCCTTGATCCCCGGCTCGGTGACCAGTTGGCGGGCGACCGCGTGGGAACCTCCCTGGAGCAGGGAGAACGTGCCAGGAGGTGCGGCCACATCGCGCAGGGCGGCGTGGACGACCTCCGCGCACAGCGTCGAGGTGACCGGGTGCAGCGGGTGGCCCTTGACGACGACCGGGCACCCGGCGGCCAGAGCCGACGCCGTGTCGCCGCCGGCCACCCCGAAGGCGAGGGGGAAGTTGCTGGCCTCGAACACCGCGACGGGACCGACCGGCACGTTCATCCGGCGTAGGTCGGGGCGAGGCGGGCGGGCACCGGGATCCGCGTGGTCGATCGTCGCCTCAAGGTGGCGACCGGTGAGCACCAGGCGGGAGAACATCCGGAGCTGGCCGATGGTGCGTACGGACTCTCCCTCCAGGGCGGGCACGGCGAGGCCCGTCTCCAGGTGGGCCGCG
Source organism: Streptosporangium sp. NPDC002607 (assembly GCF_053592655.1). Taxonomy (NCBI): domain Bacteria; kingdom Bacillati; phylum Actinomycetota; class Actinomycetes; order Streptosporangiales; family Streptosporangiaceae; genus Streptosporangium; species Streptosporangium sp. NPDC002607. The sequence continues at coordinate 80,146 of NZ_JBSFWD010000008.1, read as the reverse complement.
GCGACGATCTCGTGGCTCCGGTGCTCGAATGCGTCGGCGACGGCGTTCAGGAGGGCCGCCAGCCGGGACGGCGGCCAGGTCCGCAGGACCCGGTACGCGTCCGTGGCGGCCGCCACGGAGGCCGTGACCTGGGCTGCGGTGGTCTCGGGAATCGAAGGACCTTTCTCGCCCGTGAGGGGAGACGTCGCACGGAAGGTCGTCGGCTCGGCCGTCTGGCCGGGGGCATGAGGGGGCATCGGAGCTGTTTCCTTGGGAGTGCGATTCGGACGAGGCCGCACGAAGGCGGCCTCGTAGATCTTCAAGAACGCCCTACGACGGGTTCCACGAAGCGGCGGTGTTCAGGGGTCGGAGCCTGGAGGAAGTCGAGATCACATCCTTCGGGCGCCTGGGTCACGTGGTCCTGGTAGAGGCGAGGCCAGCCGCGTAGATGCGGGGTGCGGAAGGGTTCGGCGAGTCGGCGGCGCGCCTCGAACTCCGACTCGGAGACATCGACCTGAAGCAGGCCGGCCTCCACGTCGAGTTCGATCATGTCCCCGTCCTGGACCAGCCCGAGGGGGCCTCCGGCCGCCGCCTCGGGTGCCACGTGGAGCACGCAGGTCCCGAAACTCGTCCCGCTCATCCGCCCGTCGCTGATCCGCACCATGTCCTTGACCCCGGATGCCGCCAGGCGCGCGGGAATCGGGATCATCCCCCATTCCGGCATTCCGGGCACGCCCTTGGGGCCGCAACCGGTCAGCACGAGGACCGTGTCCGCGCTGAGCGGCAGGTCGGGGTCGTCCAGCCGCCGCCGCAGATCGTGCCACCCCCGGAAGACGAGGGCGGGGCCACGGTGGCGGAACAGTTCGGGGCTCGCGGCGGAGGTCTTCAGGACGGCCCCGTCCGGAGCGAGGTTGCCCCGCAGCACGGCGATGCCGCCGTGCTCCCGGACCGGGGAGTCCAGGCTTCTGATCGCGCCGCGCGGGGATCCTCCGGTAGCGGCGACGTAGTCGCCCAGCGGGCCTCCGGTGACCGTCATCGTCCGAAGGTCGAGATGGTCGGCGATCTCGGCGAGCAGGGCGGGCAGCCCGCCGGCCCGATCGAAGGCGTCCATCAGGTATTGCCCCGACGGCGACACGTCGGCGAGGACGGGTACTCGAAGGCCCAGTTCCTGGAACCGTTCGAGAGGGATTCGCAGTCCCAGCCGACCGGCGATCGCGCAGAGATGGATGACGGCGTTGGTCGACCCGCCGATCGCGGCGAGCACCGTGACCGCGTTGTCGAAGGCGGCCGAGGTCATGATCGCCGAAGGGCGGAGTCCCTCCTCCACCATGGCCACGATGCGGCGACCGGCCTGTTCCGCTCCTACCCGGGCGCGCGGGTCGCCGGTCGGGATCGACGCCGTTCCGGGCAGGGACATGCCGATGGACTCGGTGAGCAGCGCCATCGTCGACGCCGTCCCCATCGTGTTGCAGGCGCCGGGACCGCAACCGAGGCAGCGTTCCAGCGCGGCCCAGTCCTGCGGGCTCAGCAGGCCGTTGCGGTACTCCTCCCAGAGCCGCCACAGGTCCGTCCCCGCGCCGATCGGCCTTCCCCGGAAGGTCGCGACCGGCCGGGACCCACCGGCGACCTGGATCGCCGGGAGGTCCGCGCTCGCGGCGGCCATGAGCTGGGCGGGGATCGTCTTGTCGCAGTTGCCCAGCAGGACCACCCCGTCGATCGGGTGGGCCCGCAGGGTCTCCTCGACGTCCATGGCCATGAGGTTGCGGTACAGCATGGCGCTGGGCTTCATGAGGTCCTCGCCCAGGCTGATGGTGGGGAACTGCAGGGGAATTCCCCCGGCGGACCGCACCCCTTCCTTCACCGCCTCGGCGAGGTCGCGGAGTCCCTCGTTGCAGGGGTTGAGGTCGCTGACGGACTGCGCGATGCCGATGACCGGCCGGGGGTCGCCGGGCGAGACGGCGATCCCCAGCGACCCGAGGGCGGCCCGGTGCTCGACGGCGACCTCGTCGTCACCCTCGAACCACGCGGCGCTGCGCAATGACGGCGTCACGGCCGGGACCACCGCCTCCGGTCGTCCCGCACCCCTCGTCCACGGTCGGCGCGCACGCTAGGCCACCCGGCGGGGAACGCCGAGCCCCGCCGCGTGCGGTCCGGACTGGACCGCGTCGGCACCGGAGCGGGCCAGCCATTCCAGGGCGACCGCCGCCCGATGGACCTTGGCGCGGACGTTGCGGATCGCGTCCTCGAGGATCTGCTCCCCGCACGGGTAGACGTCCCGGGCGTTGCGCAGGCCGAACTTCGCGTACAGCGGTGCCCCGATCGCGACCAGGTCCGCGATCTCATGACCCCGGACGACGCCCCCGAGGCCGTCGGACGACTCGAGATAGAGGTCGAGAGGGAGGTCGGTGACCGCCCGCATCTCGGCCAGGTCGGCGTAGGTCAGGTCCGAGGGGACGTTGACCGTGGACGCCCCGAGGTCCGCGAGCACCCGCAGCGCCGCCGGGTTGGAGGGGGCGAGGGAGACGCTGATCTTCCACACGCACTCCTCGGGGAGGTCACCGGTCCGCTGGAGGTCGCGGAGGGCGACGAGCAGTCCGATGTCGGCGATGAGGAAGCTCCGGATGCCCGCGTCCACGGCGCGGATGATGTCCTCGACCCCGTACATGAGCTGCCGCAGCCCGCGCAGCTGCCCTCCGCGGCCCGCCCCCTCGGGGGTGCGCGCGTTGGCGCCGACGTCGAAGGACTCGCGCGGCCCCACGAACAGCGACACCTCAAGGCCGTTCTCGGCGCCCATCGCGGCCATGTCGCGTAGCTCGGACACGGTGAGCAGCATGGCTCCCGATCCCTGCGAGACGCGGTTCACCACGACGCCGTACTCCGCGGCGGCGGACAGGACCGCCTCAAGGACCGCCGGGCCCTCGACGCTGGGTATCTCGATGCGGAAGCCGGCGCCGTCCGGAAAGCGACCACCGCTCAAAGGGACGCCGTGCCGGTACGGCAGTCGGTAGGTCTGGTTCAGTAGCGCTGGCATTTTTCTCCTCGATGAGAACGCCAAGGTTGGGAGGGAGGGAAGGCGGACGGCCGGTGGGACGGGTCTCACTCGCGCGCGTCGCGCGCGGCCACCAGGCCGGCCGGTGAGGTGCGGTCGATCGGCGGGTAGTCGGCCCGCAGGCGCTTGAGGCGGTGCCACAGTGCCTCGTCCCCCTGCCGGCAGGCCCGCAGGGTGGCGTCGCCGTCGGTGAACTGCCAGTACGTGTGGATCAGGAGGTTTCCACACACGTCGCAGTAGTCGACGGAGGTGTCCTGCCAGCTCTTGGTCAGATCCTGCCAGCTCATGCGGATGTCCCTTCACGGAGACGGGCGGTGGACACGGGGTCGACGTCGCCGGCGGCGTCCAGGCGGACCCTGTACACCGACTCCGCGTCCTCGGGGCTCACGTAGCCCTCACGGACGTCCTGTGCGACGAGCTCAGGGAGGCGCTCGGACGCCGGGCCGTAACCGGCGCCCGAGGGGGAGGTCAGGCGTACCCGGTCGCCCCGGTGCAGGCGGACGTTGGTGAACTTGGTCGGGCTCACCAGCCCGAAGTGCTGCTGGAAGCTGACGAACTCGTCGCTTCCCGCCGGGCTGATGTCGATCCTGGTGCGACTGCCGTCGGACCCGCCGAACAGGCCCCACGGCTCCTGGTTGGCCCGGTCGGACAGCGCGCTCACCGAGATGGTGTCCGCGGCGACCTCCAGCACCCGGATCACACCCGCGCCGCCGCGCAGCCTGCCGGCCCCGACCTCGTCGCGCGCGAGCCGGTAGCTCTCGTGGATCCACGGCCACCGCAGTTCGAAGATCTCAACGGGCGTGTTGCGGCAGTTGGCGTGGGGAGGCATGGTCGCGTTGTTGCCGTCGGTGCTCATCCGGCCGCCCCAGCCGGTCGCCTCGAAGTGGTAGTGGGCGTAGTAGTCGCCCGTCCGAGGGTCGGTGCCGCCGAACAGGAAGTTGAGCGAGGTGTTGCCGCTGGACGCGGCGGCCCGCTCCGGCAGGAGGGGACCGAGGACCTGACCCATGATCATCTCCATGACCCGGGGCTGGTACTCGGTCTGGCCGCCGACGCAGGCACCCGGCAGCTGGACGCAGCAGATGGTGCCGGGCTTGGTGACGATCCGTACCGGGCGGTTGAGCCCCGCGTTGACCGGCAGGTCGGTTCCGATCATGTACAGGAGCGCGTTCAGCGACGCGGACATGGTCACGACGTAGGGCGCGTTGATGGGCCCGGTCGCCTGGGGATCCGAGCGGGAGTAGTCGAAGATGATCTCGTCACCGTCGACGATCAGGCTGAGGCGGATCGCGTACGGGGTCGCGGTGATGCCGTCGTCGTCGAACCATTCCATCCCGTGGTAGACGCCGTCGGGCAGCGCCCGGATGTTCTCCCGAAGCGCCGCCTCGGTGTAGTCCTGGATGCCGCTGAACACGCCGGTCACCAGATCGATGCCACGCTCCTCCATCAGCTGCTCCAGGCGCCGCCGGCCCACCTGGAGTGACCCGTACATCGCGTGGAGGTCGCCCCAGGAGTCGTTGGGCGTCCGGTGGTTGGCGAGCATGATCCGCCAGATGTCCCGGACGGGCTCACCGCCCCGGTAGAACAGGACCGGGGGGAGCCGGAGCCCTTCCTGGTAGACATCGGTGGCGGTGGCGGCGAAGGACCCGGGCGCCATCCCGCCGATCTCGGCCATGTGGGCGATGTTGCCGATGAAGGCGACGAGCTCTCCGTCGACGAACATCGGCATGACCATCATGTGCTCGGGCATGTGCGACCCGCCCCGGTAGGGGTCGTTGTGGATGTAGACGTCGCCCTCGGCGAAGTTCTCCGCGCCGACCTCTCGCACGATCCAGGTCGCCGCGTACAGCGACGCCCCGAGCATCGAGGGATTCAGGCCCGCGTTGGCGACGAGGTTGCCGTCCCGGTCGAGGATGAGCGTGGAGAAGTCCAGCCCCTCCGAGAAGATCGGCGAGTAGGCGGTCCTCATCATGGACACGGCCATCTCGTCGCAGGTGTTGACCAGCTGGCGATGGACCAGGGTCAGGGTGATCTTGTCAACGTCCGTGCCCGTCCGTGTGCTCACGCGTCCGCTCCCGTGTCGAGGTTCTCCCCGAGACCCTTGACGGCCTCGATGATCAGGCAGTACGTCCCGTCCACTTCCATGCGGTACCCGGGAGGGACGAAGGTGGTGGAGTTGGGTTCCTCCACGATCGCCGGCCCGTTCAGCGTGTAGCCCGGCTGGAGTTCCTCGCGGTCGACGACCACGGTGTCGGCCCAGACGCCCTCGCCGACCTGGACCCTCCTGGTGGAGATCCGCGGGTTCTGAGTGGTACGCGTGTAGGGGACGAACCGCACCTCTCCTCCCGAGAGGAGGGCGGTCGCGCCGACGTAGACGCTCTGGACGGCCTGCTCGGGAAGGTCGTACCCGTACACGCGGGCGTGCGAGGCGTGGAACATCTCCACCAGGCGCCGGTCCAGATCCGGATCGTCCGGAGAGGCCGGGAGCAGTGACTCGTAGGAGCGGTCCAGGTGGCCCCGGTAGGTCCGGATCTCCTGCTCGTAGTTCTGCCCCACGTACCGGCAGCTGACGTAGGTGGTGACGACGATGTCGCCGGTCGCGTCGGCGCGGCGCTGCGCGGCCAGTTCCGCGTGCGCCTCGCGCGCGAGGCGGGCGAGGATACCGGCCAGATCCGTCGCCTCCGGGGCGTCGAGCCGGCGGACGGCAGTCATCCTGCGGTCCACGCGCTGGTCGGAGATGATCGTTCCGAATGCCGACACCAGACCGGGCGTCGGCGGCACGATGACCCGCCGCATCCGCATGTGCCGGGCGATGGCCGCCGCGTGGAGCGGGCCGGCACCGCCGAAGGCGACCAGGTCGAACTCGCGGTAGTCGTGCCCCCGGTCGACGGTGACCAGCCGGACCGCGCCGGCCATGTTCTCCACGGCCAAGGTGAGGACCGCCTCGGCGGCGGCGTCGACTCCCAGCTCCAGGGAGTCCGCCAGTTCGGCGACCGCCGTCCCGGCGCGCTCCGCGTCCAGGGTGAGCTCTCCGCCGAGGAAGTGATCGGGATGCAGCCGTCCCATGACCAGGTTGGCGTCGGTCACCGTCGGCTGGGTGCCGCCCCGGCCGTAACAGACCGGGCCGGGGTCGGCCCCGGCGCTGGCCGGCCCCACGTGCAGCAGCCCGTCGTTGCCCACGTAGGCCAGCGAGCTTCCGCCCGCGCCGATCGTCGAGACGTCGATGATCGGTACGGCGATGGGCACGCCCCACTCCACCTCGAACAGCCCGGTGTACTGAAGCTGTCCGTCCACGACCACTCCGACGTCCGCGCTGGTCCCGCCCATGTCGAGGGTGACGGCCTTCTCCGACCCGACCGCGCGCGCCCAGTAGCCACCGCCCATCATGCCGCCGGCCAGCCCGGACAGGACGAGCTCGATGGGACGGTCGGCGGAGTGCTCCAGCGGCACCTGGCCGCCGTTGGACTTCATGAGGGCGTGCCATCCGGACATGGCCCGCTCGTTCAGGCCCGTCGCGAGGGTGTGCGCGAACCGCTGGACGATGGGGCTCACGTAGGCGTCCATCGCGGTGGTCGCGGTGCGCTCGTACTCGCGCCACACGGGGGCCACCTCAGCGGACAGCGAGACCGCCACCTGCGGGAACGCCGCACGCAGCTTCGCCGCCAGGGCACGCTCGTGGTCGGGGTTGAGGTAGCTGTTGAGCAGGGAGACCGCGATGGCGGCGCCTTCGTGCTCGGCCAGCAGGCCGCCGACGGTCTCGATGACCCGGTCGACCTCCTCGTCCGCCAGCGCGAGGCGGACCGTCCCGTCGGCGAGTACCCGTTCCTCGACCCCGACCGTGTTCCGGCGGGAGGCATAGGGCTCCGCCTTGACCCACTGGAGGTCGTACCGGCCGGGCCGGTCGATGCGCTGGATGTAGAGAACGTCCTCGAAACCGGCCGTGGTCAGCAGGATGACGGGGGCGCCGCGGCGCATGATGACCGCGTTGGTGGCGATCGTGGTGCCGAGGACGAAGTCGTCGAGGTCGCGGGTCAGGTCCAGACCGGTGCGCTCCAGGGCGGCGAACACGGCGTCCGAGGGGCGCCGCGGAGTGGAGCTGACCTTCCGTAGCAGCAACTGTCCCTGGTCGGACAGGGCGACGAGGTCGGTGAACGTCCCACCGGTGTCCATCCCGACGCGCCAGCGGGGCGAGGTCGTCACGATGATTTCTCCGTTCTCTCGGACGGGCCGACGAGGGTCGTAAGACCGGTCGAGGGCTGGTCCTGGGGCGTGTCGACGCCTTCGAGCAGCGCGAGGGCGTGCGCGAAGGCGTCGACGGTGTCGTAGTCGCGGACCGCCAGCTCCTGGACGATCCGGCCGCCTTCCAGGACCATCACCCGGTTGGCGACCTCAAAGACCTCGGGGGCCTCGGTACAGAACACGACGACGGCGCGGCCGTCGGCGGCGAATTCGTTGAGCATGGTGTAGATCTCGGCCTTGCTGCCGATGTCCACGCCGCGGGTGGGTTCCTCGATGACCAGCACGTCGGGCATGGTGGCCATCGCGGCGGCGATGGCCACCTTCTGCTGGTTCCCACCGCTGAGCGCCGACAGGTTCTGGGCAGGTCCGGAGGTGCGGACCCCGTACCGCTCGATCATCTGACGGGACCGGGACTGGATCTCCCGTCGGCGCAGGCGTGCGAACGGCCCGCAGATCTCGCGCCGTCCGAGACGGAGAACGAGGTTCTCACCCACGGACATGTGCTGGAACAGCATCTCCTGGCGGTCCGCCGAGAGATAGGAGGTCCTCGCCCGCAGGGCCTTGGCGCCGTGCGCGCCGTTCAGACGTGCCGTGCCGGTCGCGGGACGATGCCCGCCCAGGGAGGCCACCAGCTCACGCCCGCCGGACCCCTCCACGCCGACGACCGCCAGCACGTCTCCCTGGCGAAGCACGAGGTCCAATGGGCGGAACGACCCGGCCCCGTCACTCCAACCGGTCACGGCCAGCACCTCCGCGGCGGAGGTCTCGCCATCGGTGAGCCGGGAGGTCGCGCGGTGCTCGGTACGCACCGCCTGGCCGGCGACGAGTTCGACGGCGATGGCGGTCTCCGTGAGCGCGTCCCCGGTCAGGGTCGCCGCGGGCAGGCCGTCCCTGATCACCACGACACGGTCGCAGTGCGCGACCATCTCGGACAGGCGGTGGGAGATGAAGACCACGATGTAGCCCTGATCCGCCAGACCGTGCATGAAGGCGAAGAGCGCATGGGACTCCTCGTCGGTGAGGGCGGAGTTCGGCTCGTCGAAGAGGAAGAACCGGGCCGACCTGACCAGAGCGCGAGCGATCTCCGTCCGCTGCCGCACCGCGAGCGTGCATCGTTCCAGTGGCTGGTCGGCGAGGTGGGCCACGCCGAGCGACCGCAGGATGCGCCGCTGCTCCTCTCCCGCCGCCGGGGCTCGCCAGCGGGAGCCCTCGTTTCCCACGAGCAGGTTCTCCTCAAGGGTGAGGTTGGTCCACACCTGGGGTTCCTGGTGAACGATGGCGATCGGGTCCGAGGCGTCTCCCGGCTGCCAGGGGCGTCCGTCGACGAGGATCTCGCCGGAGTCCATCGACTCCTCCCCGCAGAGGATCTTCGTCAGGGTGCTCTTACCGGCGCCGTTGGGCCCGGCGATGCCGAGGATCTCGCCACCGCGCAGGGTGAGGTCGACTCCGGCCAGCGCCTGCGTACCTCCGAACCGCTTGCGTACCCCCCGGATCTCCATGGTGGTCACGAGGCCGCCCCCGCAACCGCCAGTCCTCGCCGACGGCTCCCGAGGTCACTCGTCACCCGGTCGAGGATCACCGCTCCGATGGTCACGAAGCCCACGAAGAGCAACTGGGCGAAGGCGCCGATGCCGAGCAGGGCGAGACCGTTGGCCAGTACGGCGAGCAGCATCGCTCCGAGGAGGGTTCCCCAGATGGTCCCGCGCCCACCCATGAGGCTCGCGCCGCCGATCACCACGGCCGCGATCACCTGGAGGTTGAGCTGGCCGGCGGAGTTCGGCCCGACCGAGCCGACGTAGGAGAAGTCCAGGATGCCGGCGATGGCCGCCATCAGGGCGCTGATCACGAATACCGCCATCCGGTAGCGCCGGATCGGCAGACGCGCGATCGCCGCGGCCTTGGGATTGCCCCCGATCGCCAGGAGGCGGAACCCGGCGATGCTCCGGTGGCGGAGGAACCAGAAGACGCCGAAGAAGAGCGCGAGCCACAGCACCTGGATCGGAATGCCGAACGGAAGCTGCGTACCGCCGAGAGCCTGGAAGAATTGCAGCTCCCATGATGGCGGGGGCGGCGTGTTGTACGCGGGGTTGAAAGTGGAGGCGTTGCTGATCAGCAGTTCCGTGCCGGAGGCGAGGCTGAGCAGCCCGAGGGTCGCGATGAATGAGTGGATCTTGAGATAGGCGGTCAGGAACCCGCTCAGCGCGCCGGCGAACAGGCCGATGAGCAACGCCCCCGCCAGGGCGGGGAGGAACGGAAGCGTGAAGGGGAGGCTTCCGCCGCCCAGCCACAGCACCGCCAGGGAGGTCGAGACCAGGCCGTAGATCGCGCCCACAGCGAGGTCGATCTCACCCAGCAGGATGACGAGCAGTTGCGCGAAGGCGATGATGCCGAGTGAGGACATCGAGCGCAGCAGGGTCAGCAGGTTGTCGCCGCTGAGAAACGTCGACCGTTGCGACTGGAAGAACAGGCCGATCAGAATGATCGCGAGCACCAGCCCGAGGGTTCGCAGGCGCTCCAAGGGCAGCGCCGCGCGTTGGGCGGGCGGGCTAACGACGTCGGATGTGGCTGACATGTGACACCTCCTGGCACTCGATGCGCATTGGGCGGTTCGTCGGCGTGACGACTGTTTCGACGAGACGCACGTCTACGGCGTCGTGGCGTCGGCGAGGCGCTTGCGTGCTTCCGCGGTGGTCATGAGCCCGGAGCCGCCGTCCTTGGTGATCACGATCGGCTCCAGGTACTGCAGGGGTTCTGCGGGGACCTTTCCGCTGGTCAGGTAGTCCACGCACGCCGAGACGGGCGCCTCGGCCTGGTTGTCGAAGCCCTGGTCGATGGTGACCAGCGTCCGGCCCGCGTCGATCGAGTCGAGGATCGGACCGCTGACGTTGAAGCCGGAGGTCCACACCTTGCCTGCCAGGTTCTTGCTCTTGATGATGTCGCCGACTCCCTCGACCCCCTGGTCGGTGTGGAAGAACAGGTTGACGTCGTTGTGAGCCAGCAGGAACGGGCCGACGCTGTTGAGCACTTCCTGGGTGGTGAAGTTGTCGCCGGTGGGGATGCCGCTCTTGGGATCGTTGAAGAAGCGGGCGTCGGGGAAGACCGAGGTGAACCCGGCGACGAAGCCGGTCATGCGGGCCTGCGCCCACGGCCCGGCCGGCTGGCCGCTTCCCAGGGCGACGGTGTCGAGCTGATAACCCTTGGCCTTGACGATGGCCGCGGTGGTCTTGCCGTTGATCTCACCGGACTGCTGCTCGTTCAGGGCGTAGAACGCGAACCGCTTCGAGTTGGGGACATCGTTGTTCAGGGTGAAGACCGGGATGCCCGCCTGGACGTACTTGTCGATGATGCCCACGTACTGGTCGGGGAGGGGGGACTGAAGGCCCAGGCAGTCCACCTGGTTGCCGCTGAGCAGCGTCTCCAGCTCGGCCAGCTGTGCCGAGGTGTTGGTGGTGACGGGGCCGGTGAGCCGGCACGCGATCCCCAGCCGGGCCTTTTCCTTCTCGCAGCCGCGCTGCATGCCGATGCGCATCTGCGCGCCCTGGATCGGCAGTGCGGTGCCCTGGATGTCGATGACGATGTTCGCCTGCTCGCCTTTCTTGATCTTCTCGGCGATGCGCGGCGCGAGCTTGAACCCACCCCACGGGAACGTGTGTGACATCGCCTCGGCAGGCACCTCGATCCCCGTGGCGGTCGGCGTTTCCGGGCTCTGACAACCTGCGGCCACGAGGACGGCCGTGAGGCCGGCCACGCCTAACGACCAGGAGCGATAGCGGAGCATACGTTCCACCCTAAATCTTGTTCGGTATCACCAAACGGGGTTATGTGATACGAAACTATGGCATTCGGAAATTACGGACGTCAAGGAGGTATGTGCCACTTTAGGTGAGGAGCTTGACGTCTGCGTTCGGTGATACCGATAATCGTTCGGTGACCCCAAACACCGACAACGCCGACAAGTACCGCGTGAAGAGCCTGGACCACGCCATCGACGTCGTGGAGGCGCTCGCGGACGGCGGGCGCGACGGCCTCGCCGTCACCGAGGTCGCGACCGCCGTCGGCATGTCCAAGAGCAGCGCCTACTCCATCCTGCAGACGCTGCTGAGACGCGGATTCGTGGCCAGCCAGGGGAGTGGCCCGACTCGGAGGTATCGCCTCGGCTTGAGTTTCGCCTACCTGGGAGACCGGGTGACCTCCCAGACCGGGCTCCGCGAGGTCGCGATGCCCTATCTGGAGGAACTGACCCGAGCCGCCGGCCTGACCTCACGTCTTGCGATCTTCGATGAGGGGTACGCCGTGGCCATCGGACGAGTCGACGGCCCCGGCACGATCCGTATCGCCCCGTTCCTCGGCCGCCGCGAGCTGCCACACGCCACTGCGATCGGCAAGGCGATGCTCGCCACCCTTGGCGACGACGAGATCCATAGGATCATCAAGTCGACCGGCCTCCCGGCGCGCGGCCCCAATACCATCGTCGATGTCGACACCCTGCTACGAGACCTCCGCCGCACCGCTGAACGAGGCTACGCGGTCGACGACGAGGAGGACACAGCCGGAGTCGTGTGCATCGGTGCGAGCGTGCTCGACCGCACGGGCACCTGCGTCGGCGCGATCAGCGTGACGGCGCTCAAGCACGAGATGCGTGCCGACGCCGTCGCCGAGATCGGCGTCCTCGTCCGCCGCTACGCCGACACCATCACCGCCGAACTGGGGGGCCGCTAGTGTCCTTCGTCTGAAACAGTGATCCTGGATCTGTGCCCCGTTGTCATGTCGCCGGGTCCTCGTGCTGTTGAGGTCCGCCTGCCCGATGAGGAGCGGTCCTCGCTTTCTCCCAGGTCGGCCCAGGGAAGCGCCGCTTCGTAGTCGATGGGCGCCGCCGAACTCAATCGACTCGTGAACGCGATCCTTCGAGCCGGTCGGCCGTGAGCATCAACGGGGTGCCGACCCCGTTCCGGGAGGCCGCCTCGGCGAGGAAGGCGGCCAGCCATCCCAGCGCGTCCAACGACCATTCGGTGAGGAGACCGTGGAATGTGGCCCGGTGCCGGGCGGGCCCGCGCCACAGTTCGTCGATGACGGCGGGTTCCAGGACCATGCCGTCGTCGGTCAGGTCGTCGGTCAGGGAGAACGAGTCGCACGCGAAGACGTCCTGCGTGAAACTCCGTATCCACCGGAGCATCTCGGGTGCCGCCGAGTGGATGGACGGATCCTGCCCGCCGTCCAACGTCACCCGTACCGGTGTTCTCCACCGCGGGTCAACGTCGGCGAACCAGCCGGCGTCCTGGAACAGGGGCAGCACAGCGCTCACCCGCGACGAGGCGTCAAGGCTCTGCACCGGCAGCAGGAGCTGAACCGCTCGCAGGCGCGGAGTGCCGATACGCGCCACCACGTCGCCCGCACACGAGAGGAACGCCTGAACCGGCAACGGCCGGCGGTCGGGAACCGGTTCGGTCAACGACACCTGAAACCACGCGATGCGCGACGGCTCCGGGCCCTGCCCGGCGTCGTTCATCCCCCACAGGCCGCCGGACGCGTTCTCGATGGCCTCGGTGAGCCATCCCATCGCGGACGACCTCGCGACGAACAGACTGTACGCGTCCGAGGAGGCGACGCGAGGATCTCGCCACGGATGCAACGCCAGCTCGCCGTGCAGAGCCGCGAACATGGTGCTGTCGGGTCTGATGCTCACGTCGCCCTCTTCCGCTATCGCCTGCAGTAGATGTTCCGGCTCGGTGTGTAGAGCTTGCCCGGGTCGTCGGCCAGGCCGACCAGGTCCACGTCGACGACGCTACGCCATCCCGTCAGGCTGTTGCTGTTACAGCCGCCGCGTCCGGTCGCGCGGTTGCCGGCGCCGCCGCCGGACCGCACCGTCGCACTGCCCGCCGTGCCGGCGTTTCTCCAGCTGCCGTCGGAGTAGTACTGCTGCAGCTGCACCGTGACGACCGCCAGGGTGGCGTTGCAGTTGCCGTTGACCCACCAGCCGTGCCCGGAGGCCTCGAAGGCGGACGAGGAGACGTGGACGTAGTCCCCCGCGGTGTTGAAGACGCACAGCGCCCGGGTGTTCGTCGCGGAACCGGTGTTCTCCAGGCTCGCCTCGCTCCCCGCGGGAGCCCGGCCGGTATCGGGAGCCGGAGCGGGGGTGGGAGGGGGTGCGAGGACGGACGCCGACGGAACCGCGATCGCCGCGGTCTGCGACATCCCGAGGAGCGCTGCGCTTACGATGCCAGCCGTCATGGAGATCTTGCGGAGTGATTGACGCATGATCGTACCTCCGTGCTGAGTCGAGTCGAGCAGGGGCAGGAGCTGTCGTGCGAATCCTGTCTGGCGGTTGGAAATGTGCGCGGTGCTGATCTCAGGTAATGGCGCCAGGCATTGATAAACGTGTCATTTCCGCTCTTCCGTGTCAACGGAAAAAGAATTATTGACAGCGTTTCGACGGGTGCTCGATCTGCGATTCACGACCATAAGTGGACAATTCATCGAATAATTATTTATTTTTCACCAAAGTCCGCCAATGGCCCATCTCGCCTGCTCGACGCTGGAGGGCATGTGCCGGAGTGGACGGCTCTGCTGCCCTCGGATCTGGAGGCGGTGGAGCTGCACCACCTTGAGGGGGGCCTGGTACCGGCACTGACACCCCTGGCCTGTACGACATCACGCGAAGACCCCGACAGTTCGGAATGCGAACTGCCGGGGCGCTTCTCGTCTTCTCCGGGCTTTTTGCCGCCTACTCCGTCTTCGTTGTGGGCGAGGGAAGGGGTGCCACCTCGCGGTTGAAGTAGGACATCACATCTTCACCGGCCTCGTAGAGGCTTTTGATGTATTTTTCCCAACCGCCGATGAGGCCGGGATCGGTGTAGCGAACCGCACCGTTCGGGACGCCGGTTTCGGTGTAGAGAACGTGGTAGAGAGTTCGGCCGCCGAGGATGACCACTTCCGGCAGCCGATCGCTGCGATGTCACCGTTGTCGAGTTGCCAGATGTCTGGGCATTCGTCGCGGCCGTCCGAACGGTCTAACTCTTTGGCCGACTTCCCTAATCGCCGCTCGAATGACGCGGAAGGGCCAGCCTCCCAGGAACGAGCCATGCCCGCCTCCACTCGGCTTGGCTGTACGTTCTACCTGCGCGGAGCATATGTTGGACGGCACTCCGGTGGGTGGTTCACAACAGCCGTCTCTGTACGACGTCGGCGATGACCGTGGTCACCACCTTGCCGACGGCTCCAGCCTCCACCGGGGCGCCTTCCCGGCCGGCGAACAGCAGGTGCCCGGCCCCGATCAGTGAGAGCGCGAGCGCGTCGACGTCGGCGTCGGCCGCGATACGGCCCAGCTCGCATTCGTCGTTGAGGTAGCAGGCGATCATGGCCGCGGCTTCCGTCATGACCGGGATACCGTGGCCCGGCCTGGTGTGGCGCAGCCGGGCGCGCAGCTCGTCCCGGAAGATGACGAGACTGACGATCGCCACCGCGACCGGGTCGAACAGGTCTGTCAGCGCGCCGGTGAGGTTGCCGGCGACGGTGCCGGTCCCGGCGGACTCGCGCAAGGCGGCGGCCTGGTCGTCGATCCGGGCGATACGGTCTCGCACGAGCTCGGCGAGGAAGGCGTCGAAGTCGGCGAAGTGCCGGTGCAGGACGCCCTTGGCGACGCCGGCCTCGGTGGTGATCGCACGGCTGGTCAACGCGTTCGGCCCGTCCCGAAGCAGGACGCGCTCGGCGGCGTCGAACAGTTGCCGGCGGGCGTCACGGATGTGCACCCCGGTCGGCACCGCGCGTTCCTCCTTACGCTCATCGCGAATCGCTACCCTGTTGGCGAGTGGGCATGTGCCCACTATGGTGGGCGCATGCCCACTATACCGCAGGGACAATCGCACCCTTCCGAGAATGAGCCGCACAAGGCCAGACAGGTGGCGGAGTCGTTCGGGGCGGACGCCGAACGCTACGACCGGGCCCGACCCCGCTATCCCGACGCCCTCGTGGAGCGGATCGTCGCCGCCGGCCCCGGGCCTGACGTCCTGGACGTCGGCTGCGGCACCGGCATAGAGGCCCGGCAGTTCCAGGCGGCCGGCTGCACGGTGCTGGGCGTCGACCCCGATGAGCGAATGGCCGAGTTCGCGCGGCGCAGCGGGGTCGAGGTGCAGGTGGCGACGTTCGAGGCCTGGGATCCGGCCGGCCGAACGTTCGACGCGGTCATCGCGGGCCAGGCCTGGCACTGGGTGGACCCGGTCGCGGGCGCCGTGAAGGCGGCCCAGGTCCTGCGGCCCGGCGGCCGGCTGGCGGTGTTCGCGCATGTCTTCGAGCCTCCGCCCGCCATCGCTGAAGCCTTCACGACGGTCTATCGGCGGGTGGTGCCCGACTCGCCGTTCAACGGCCAACCGCCGAAGCAGACCCAGGACATCTACCAGGCGATGTTCACCATGTTCGCCGACGGAATCCGAAAGGCGGATGAGTTCGGCGACCCGGAGCAGTGGCGATTCGACTGGGAGCGGTTCTACAGCCGCGATGAATGGCTGGATCTGCTGCCCACGACCGGTGGCCTCACCCGGCTCCCGGCGGACAAGCTGGCCGAAGTGCTGGCAGGCGTCGGGGCCGCCATCGACGCGATCGGGGGCGGCTTCACGATGCCCTACACCACGATGGCGGTCACCGCGGCGCGAACCAGCGCCGTCTGACCCGGCTTTCCGGGGTATCCGGCGCCGCGGGCAGGACGCCGGCCCAGACCCGGACGCCGAGGCCTGCCCTAGGACGCTCGCCTTGTGGCCAGGCTGAAAACGCGGTTGCTGCAATGGAACACGAAGCCGCCAATCCGATCAGCACGGTGGCCAACGCGACCTGGACTCGCCCAACGCGCAGAGCAAATGGGCCGCGGCCATATTCTTCGACGCCGGTTCCACACCCCTCGTCTACCGGGAGATCTTCCCTCATCATCCGGATCTGTCCGGGACCCTCGTAGCACCCCAGTCACGCCCAACCAGACCAGTGTGCGTCTCGACATGCGTTCAGTGTCAGCCATGTTCTGAAACGGGGAAAGCCCGTTCCGGGTTCATCGACTGCCGGTATGCCTCGATCACCTCTACGGGAAGGCGGCCGCGGTCGCCGATGGAGTACCCCTGGTTGCGGGCCCAGGTGCGTATCTGCGCGGTGGGCACCCCGGTTGAGGAGGGGCTACCGAGACGGGCCGCCGTCACCATCCTGATCGGTGATTCGTCCATCTCATTGAAGTCTCCGTCTTCAAGCCCGTCCCAGCCGATTTTCTCCGACAGGGCCAGGGCGCTCCAGGACAGTGGCAAGCCGTTCCCCTCGTCGACGGTCGTGCCCGGTGAGATGCCTCGGCGGTCGAGTTCGGCCCAGAGCGACTCCATGGCCGTCGCCGGATCGAAGTAGAACTCGCTCTCGCGGATGCGCCAGAACCGCCACCCCGCGCGCTTGAGCTCGCGCTCCCGGTCGAGGTCAGCCTCGCGTTGTTCGGGGGTGCCGTGCCAGAAGTCGCCGTCGCATTCGACCGCGAGTCGCCCCTCGGCCCCGCTCACCACGAGGTCGATCCGGCGGCCGTTGACCTCCACCTGGGGAACGACGTTGTACCCGCGCTCCTGGATACGGAGGAACACCCGCTGCTCGAAGAGCGAGTCGAACTCCGGATGACGGCTGTCGGGGGTCACATCGCTCAACGAGCTGCTGAGCGGTGTCGTCGGCGGGTTCAGCATGTAGCCGAGGAGCGATCGGCGCAGGCACATCGGGGAGAGCAGGTCGAGGCTGACGGAGTGGAAGAGCCACATCTGGTCCTTGGCCCGGGAGGCGGCCACGTTGAACCTGCGCTGCCACTCGGTGCTCGTCACCGCCGAACGCCTCTCGGCGATCACCATGGACAGGAACATCACGTCACGTTCGTCGCCCTGGAAGTCGGGGGGTGTGCCGACCCGCAGGCGCCGGTGCTCCCACTCCTTGGTGTCCAGCCGATCGAGCAGCATGTTGTGGATCAGCTGGGTCTGCCAGGTGCCCTGCAGGACCACGACGCCGAAGGTCTTGTCGTGGTACGCCGGATCCTCCGCGCAGGTGAGAATCCGATCCACGATCGCCTCGGCCTCCGCGACGTTACGGAGCCGGGTCGCCGTTCCCTCGCTCAGCGCGCCGGTGACGCGCACCACCCGTAGCGGCGGCAGCCGATCGGCGCCGAACTGCCGGAGCGGTACCAGCGGCTCGTCCGCGTAGAACTGCCGGGAGGAGAAGTCGATGATCTCCGGCATGCAGCGGAAGTGCTCCTTGAGCCGCAGAACCGTGCCGAATCTCGTCGCCAGCAGGTCGAAGAGGCTGGACTTGGGGGTGAACGCGTCCCGGAGGTAGGCGGGCATGTCCGGGAGATAGGTCGCCAGCTTCGCGAAGATCGGCTCCAGCTCGCCGTGGGTCACGGTCGAGGGCGCACACTGCTTGTCATCGCCGACGACGATGACCCGAGGCGCGAGCCAGAGCAGGAAGAGCGCCTCGATACCGGCCTGGCTGGCCTCGTCGACGATGATGACGTCAAAGGAGTCGCGGGTCGGCGGGATCGTCTCCAGCACCTGCTGGATGGGCATGATCCAGGCGGGGACGGCGTCGCGCGCGTCGTGCATGGCCTCGCGTGCGCGGGACTGGAACCTGTCGGCGTACCGTCCGGTGCCCTTGCCCAGTTTGCCGATGTGATCCTGGTAGGCCCGCAGCGCCGTCGTCTGGCGGGAGTTCATCCGGCTCAGCGCCGCCTGCCAGGCCTGTTCGGCGGCGAGTTCCGCGGTCAGGCGCATCTCCCGGGCGGTCGCGGCTTCGAGGTCGGACTCCAGCTGCTGTTCGAGGCCCGGCCGGCGCTGCTCGGTGAAGAACGTCCGTGCCTTGGCCCATGCCCAGGCGCGGCCCCAGGTGGAGAAGTGCGGTTGCCAGGTTCCAGCTTCGGTGAGCAGGCCGAGCAGTGCCGGGTGCGCGTCGCGGACCCGGCCGGCGAGCTCGTCGCAGCGTCGTTGTTCGGCCTGCTCTCGGTGCGCGTCGGCAAGCAGGCCGAGACAGAGCTGATAGGTGATGTCGTCACGTGATTTCACCGCGTGTCCGGCCTCCAGCAGCTCCGGGGGCGGAGGGCCGAGCTGGGATTCCCGCTGGATCCTCTCGTACAGGGCCTGGAGTTCCGAGGTGGCCTGTTCGGCTTCGACCTGGAGCCGCACGGCGTGCAGAGCCGCCACGTACGACGCCCACTGCGCGGGAGTGCCGAGGGCGACGTACGCGCCGGTCGAGGC
This sequence comes from Streptosporangium sp. NPDC002607, assembly GCF_053592655.1. NCBI lineage: Bacteria > Bacillati > Actinomycetota > Actinomycetes > Streptosporangiales > Streptosporangiaceae > Streptosporangium > Streptosporangium sp. NPDC002607. Next base: position 61,639 of record NZ_JBSFWD010000008.1, on the reverse strand, counting down.
GAGCAGCCGGGCCGTCTCCGTCACCGCCGACACGACCTGACGCACCTGATCGAGCCGGTCGAAGGCATCGGCGAGCTGTGCGACCGTACGCTGCAGGGGCTGGTCTCGCGGGAACTCCACTCCGACCAGCCGCCAGCCGCGCAGGAGTTCTCCGACGGCGGCCCGGCCTTCGAATTCGGCGATGACCAGTGAGAGCAGTTCCGCGTTGGACGGTGTGATTCCGTCGACCGATGTGCCGGCCAGCCACGGCTCGGCCTGCTTCTGCACGGCGGGCTTGAACAGGCCGCGTTTGAGGTGGTTGCCCGCGGCGAGGTAGTCGCGCAATGCCTGAACGGACTGGAGGTACGAACCCGCCGCGCCCGGCGCGTCCAGCGACGGGTACCGGATTTCGCGGAAGCCGATGCGGCTGATCGCGTCCCGGGCCGCGTCAAGACGGTGGGTGTGCGCCGCCAGCTGGTCCCACACGGCGGTCTCGCGGCCGCCGAATCCATCGTCCAGCGCACGGACCGTCCAGTCGGCTGGATCCCAGGCCGACGGCTCCTCGGGCATGCCGAGCTGTCGCAGCCGGAGGGTGACATCGGTCGCCACCGCCTCAAGCCGGGAGAGCAGATCGAGACCGAGGTGTTCAAGGCGCGCGGAGATGCCCGTCTGGGCGTGCCGGGCCATACTGTGCGCGCTGCTCTCCGCCGCGATCAGGGCCTTGAGCGTCTCAGTGCCGGGCAGTGCGGCCACGTCGGGGAGGCGCTGGTAGAGCCTCGCCCTGCGCCTGGGGGTCTCTCCGGCGAGCAGGGTGATGAGTTCCGCGGCTTCACCGGTCGAGATCGGCGGTACGGGGCGTGCCGAGGCGGGAAGAGGGGTCGGGATCCAGCAGCACTCCGGCTCCTCCTGCCGCAGGCGCCGGATCACGGAGGCGAGAGTGCCGGAGTAGCCGGCCGCGATCTCGGCGTGCTGGTAGGTCTCGGACTCGCGCAGCGCCCGGATCTTCTCGGTCAGTTCGACGGTCGCACGACGGGCGGAGTCGAGTTGGTGCCGCTTCTCGGTGATGGCCCTGGCCTGCCGGGCCGGGTCGAAGGAGGAGAAACGGCTCGACAGCGCCTTGACGCCGCCTTCGAGTTCCGCGGAGCCGCCACGGCCGATGTCGGTCATGGAGACGCAGAGCGCGGCGATCTCCTGCGGGAGTTTATCCCGCAGGACGCGCAGCGCCTGCGCCTTCTGGCTGGTGACCAGCACTCGCTGTCCCTGCGCGAGCAACGCCGACAGCAGGTTGGCGATGCTGTGGGTCTTCCCGGTTCCCGGTGGACCCTGTACGACGACGCCGTTGTCCGAGCGCAGCCGAGTCATGATCGTGCGTTGCTCGGGGTTGGCGGGCAGCGGGAAGAGCGGATCCTGGCCGAGAGTATCCGCTGAGGCGGTCCCTCCGTCCCGTATGAAGGCCATCCGCTCCGCCGGTTCGAGAGGGCTGACGAGTTGCGCCAGCCCAAGGGGCGTCTGGGGTGCCGGTCCGGTCAGCGTGGAGATCATCTGGTCGTAGTAGGAGATCAGGGAACCGTGGTCCCGTTTCCGGAGCACGAGCGCGGGCGCCGGCCGTACCTCGGCGTCTCTGGCGGACATGTCGCCCGGAGACCAGTCGTGCCGGTATCGAGGGCCGGGGTTGGTGTCCAGGCCCCGGTCACACCAGGACTCCAGGATCTCTGCCATCGAATCCCGCAGGCCGACGCCTTCGCCCTCCCGGACACGCCGGCGGAGGTGGTCGGTCCGCTGCGGGGCGAACCCATCCAGGTCGGCCAGCAGTTCACGGTCCTGAAGTACGGTCGCCGTCTCGCCCAGCAGGACGTCCACCCGCTGGGTGTGCCGGTCGACCCGGAGATGGAGGCGGGTGGCGAGTAGATGGTTACGGACGCGCGGGCCGCCAGGCACCTCCCAGGAGAGCAGGCCGGTCGCCAGCACCAGTTCCAACTGGTCCTCGACCTGGTCCAGTTGGTTGGAGATCGAGTAGAGGTCGCGGTACCAGTGCTGCTGCCGTTGCCGCTCCCGTTCCGCCTCCGCCCAGGCCTGCCAGGAAGGCAGCCAGTCGCCATAGGCCCTGACCACCTCGGGCCGGTCCTGCCGGGTCTCCCGGCGGGACGTCGTCTGCCCGTTCTCGTCCGTTTCCTCGATGCGGCGTGGACCGGTCTCGGACAGCTCCGGAGCGTCCAGTTCGGCGTCGATGAGCTCCTCGTGGCGCAGCCAGCCGTCGAGCCTGTCCGGGGGAGCCGGGTGTGGCGCGCTCCGGACGGGATCGACGGAGAGGAAGACCTCGCCCAGCCCGGCCTCGCGATCCGGCTTGACCTCGTTCGGCAGGTCTGCCAGCCAGAGCACCTGACTGTGGTGGCGGAGATCCCGGATCGGGGCCCGGCGGGCCGACGCGAGGTGGCGGAGAAACTCCACCAGGCGCGTGCTGGAGTCGATCAGCTGGGGATCGCGGGCCCGGGACTGCTGCACGCTCACGTGCTTCCCTTCTCCTTCGAGTCGTGGGGGTGAGGCGAGGTGATGGGCACCTGGGGATACGAGCGACGTCAGAGGTCGGGCGCGAGCAGGGCTTCTCTTCGGAGGAACGATTCCGAGTGGACGAGATTTTAGTGGTGGCCGGGTCGTGAAGGAATGGATCGTTCCCGTAATGAGATGACTCCGCGGCTCCGCGCGGTACGGACGCCGATTTCCTGGTTTGGAGCGAAACGCTCGTCCGCTGCGGTTTCGGGCCATCGGCTCCGTCTGACCGCTCTCACCTGTTTTCCGTACTTATCAGGTCGTTTCAGGTCATCGGCTATATCTGGCTCAGCACTGTGGATAATCATCCCGGGTCGATCGGGTCACGTGTGGAATGCGGGGTGAACGGCAAGGTGACGACCGGTTCGAGCCGTGCGGAGTCACCGGCCGCGACGACCCGCCGCGACCGCCGGATCGCACCGGCGGTCGCCTGGGGCGTCGTCTGCCCCGCCCCGTCGGCAGTGGTGGGTCCGTATCATGTGCGCTGTGTTCCCAGCCGGTGGTCCTGCCTTCCACCATCACTACGGCGCCGACGGGCGCGTTCCCGGCAAGCCTCCCTGGTGGAACCTCCCGCTCAGCGTGGTCTGGGCGCTGGTCCCACTGGGCACCGCCGGATTCGCGACCCCCCTCATCATCGGACACGCAGCGGTGCGGCTGAAAAGCCGAATCGCCGGATTCGCGACCGGTATCTACAGCATTCTCCTGCTTGCGTTCGTCATCATTTCCGGAATTTATAGCGACAATGACCCCACGACCAAGGAGCCGGAGGTCGACGTGATCGTGGGGGTCTTCATCCTTGTGAACTGGCTGGGCGCAACGGTGCACGCGTTCATTCTTCGATCATCCGTCTTCCGGACTCGGCCGACGGTTCACTTCCCTTCGGGGACCTGGCGGTACACCCCCGTGCCGCCGCACCACCACCGGACTCCGATGCCCCCGACCGGGCCTTACCACGCACCCGCGCCTCACCCTGGAACTCGGGCCTTCCGAGATGGCGACGGTCCGCCACCAGCACCCCGGCCTTATCAAGCATCCACGCCTCAGCCTTACCAGGCGACCCCGACCCCGCCGTCCTCCCCGTCTCCGTGGTACCCGGCGGACACCGCGTCCGGCTCTCGTCCCTTCGACAGCATCGGGCCGTACCGGCTGGACCAGAAGATCGGCGAAGGAGGCCAGGGCGCGGTCTATCTCGCGTACGGTCCTGGCGGGCAGCCGGTGGCGGTCAAGGTGCTGCACAGCCGGATCATCGGCGGTGCGGCCGAACGCGAGAGCTTCATCAGGGAGGCCGCCATGGCCCGGCGGGTGCGCCCCTTCGCCACGGCCAGGGTGATCGACGTCGGCGTCGTCGGGGACGTGGCCTACATCATCAGCGAGTACGTGCCCGGCCCGTCACTGGAACGGCTGGTCAGAGAGGAAGGGCCGAGGGGCGGTGACAGCCTGACCCGACTGGCCATCGGGACGGCGGCGGCGCTGGCGGGTCATCCGGATCTGTCCGTGCTGCTGGCAGCGCTCCAGGCTCCGCTGGCCGCCTGCCTCGCCAAGGACCCGGGTGGCCGGCCGACGGCCGCCGAGGTGATGATGCGGGTCACCAGCTGACCCGGGACAGCGCTCCGGCATACAGGTGGATTGGCCTCATCACCCGATCGACCACGCCGGGCAGCGGAGGCAGGTCCCGTACGAACGGCAGGAGGCGGTGAAAGACCTCGTCGGCGCGTTGCGGACGTCGGCCGGGTTCCCGCTCCAGCAGGGCCGTCACCAGCGCGTCGAGCTCCTTGGGCACCGCGGCTCCCAGCGGCGCCGAGGGGCGGCTGAAATGTCCGCCCATCTCGGTGACGAAGCCCACCGGCTGGAAGGCACGCCGACCGGTGAGCATCTCGTAGAGGACGCAGCCCACCGAGTACAGGTCGGTCAGCGCGCTGGTCCTGCCCTCGTGGAACTGCTCGGGAGCCATGTACAGCTCGGTGCCCGGCGCCCCCATCGTTCCGGTGATCACTGAGAAGTCAGGTGAACCCTGAACCGTCGCGACTCCGAAATCCAGCACGACGAGGGTCGCGTCGCGGCAGAGCATGAGATTGCCCGGCTTCAGATCCCGATGCACGAGCGAGCGAGCATGCGCCGCCGACAGCACGGCACAGAGTTGCGCGCCGATCAGCGCGGCCCAGGAGACGGGGAGGCTCTCGTGCGCGTCGAGCACGTGCGTGACGGGCCAGCCGTCGACGAACTCCATCACCAGGAAGAACCCGTAGTCGTCCTGCCCGAAGTCGTGGACGGCGGGCACCCCGGGATGGCGGAGCAAGGCCATGATCCGGGCCTCGCGCCTGAATCGCCGGACGGTCTCCTCGGTGAGCCGGTCGCGCCGGACACGTTTGACGGCCACCTTGCGGTTCAGGTGGGTGTCGACGCCCTCCCAGATCTCTCCCATGCCGCCCCGGCCGATCGGCTGCCGTAGCTCGTAGCGCTGCGCGACCAACATGGGACTCCTCTTGCCAGAGGTTGGGCATCGGGCGCCCGTTGGGGATAGCCGGATCCGGATCTTACCGGTGGTTCGGTCCGAAAGGGGGCGCGTGGTCAGTCGTTCAGGGCGACGGTGACACCGCCGGAGAAGGGGGAGTCGTGTAGTTCGATCGCCTTGATCCTGAAGTTCTTCGGGACGTCGAAGAGCAGGATCCCGTTGACCGCGTTGCCGGGGTTGATGGTGTTGAGGAAGGCGTTGGAATTCTTCAGCCCGAGGGCGGCGGCGCCGGAGTCGGGGTCGTACTGCCTGCCCTTGGTGTCGATGAGCTTCTGCGAGGAGCCGCTGAACAGCTGGGACTCGTCACCGATGTTCTTCACGGTGACGTGCACCAGGATGTACTGCCCCTGGGCATCGGATCCGACGTACTCGTCGCCGACCCGCGCGACGCCCTTCTCGACCTTGGTGACCTTGAAGGCGAACTTGCCGTCCTTGACGGTGTCACCGAGTCCCGCCGGCTTGCTCTTCTTCTCCGCCGGGGCGGCCTCGGCGACCGTGGTGTCGGCCGAACTCGCTGGGTCCCCGCCGTCCTTGTCGCCTCCGCCGAGGAGCCCGCCGATCACCACCAGGCCGGCCAGTACGGCGGCGCCGATGAGGAACGCGCGCAGGCAGCCGCCTCCCCTCCGTTGCACGATCACGGTCTGCGGAGGGGGCTGGGGGTAGCCGTACTGCGGATGTTGCGGGTTTCCGTGCATGGCGGGGCTCGCTTTCCGGGGGTGGGGGCGATTGTGCGACGCCAGTGAATCATGTTGTGAATATGATACACAAGGTTAAATCTTGTGACTGTCACATATGCGTGTATCATCACCAATTGATGTATCTCGTTTAGATCTGATGGGGTCGCTCCCAAGGTGCGGCAGATATCCCGGAGTGCGGGTGTTGCCGCACCCCGGTGCGGGCAGGTTCAGGCGGCCAGGACGATTGCCCTGGTCGCTGGATCAAGAGACGGGTCGGTTCGTTCTACGAGCACGAGCGCGGCCTGGCCGCCGTGTTCGACGGCGACGAGTTCGTCGCCCCTCACCTCGCGGATCCGGCAGGAGAGCGCGGTGAACTCGGCGCGCGGGGAAAGTAAAGAGGGCGCGGTCCGAAGACCGCGCCCTCGGGGGCGGGAAGCCCCGGGTAAGCCCGTGCTCGCTTTCGCGACTCCGCGAATGTACCCGGCATCGAGACGATCGACCACGGTTTTTTGGAAACCCTCCGCCGGAACCCCAGTACTCCAGCCGCACGTCGAGAGCCTGGGTTGAACCGGACGTCTAGGACATAGCCATCAGGAGGTGAGGCGGGAGAGGAACTCCTGGGTTTCCGGGTCCGTGGAGTAGACGAACGTGCCGATCATCCCTCGGGTCAGGAGCACCTTGTAGGTGTTGCGGATCAGTCGATCCGCCTGCTCGTCGGTGGTTCCCCGGGTGAGCGAGGGGTCCTTGCTGAACGCTCTCCTCGGGTGGAACCTGCCGTCCCGGACGACGAGATCGGGTCCGATGATCACACCGTTCCAGTCGTACTCGAATCCCTGCGCGGTGTAGACACAGCCGACTTGCTCGAACCCTCCGTCCAGGGTCGCCCACAGCGCGCTCGCGGGCGCGCTGCCCACGGCCCTGTCACCTTTGACATTCCACGGACGGGACCAGTCGCCGATCCGGACGTCGTGAACGAGGGTGTCGTCGCTCTGCGGGGCGCTCCACGGCCAGCAGAAGCCGGCGGTCATCCGCGCCGAGTAGCCCTCGTCCAGTTTCGAACGCAGCAGGGCCTCGAGCTCCTGTGGCGACTCCGCCGGAGACACCGCGAAGTGGTCGTCTCCCGACCACGGAACGGGGCCGTCGCCCCGCAGGCCGAGGAGGTGCAGCACCCACTCCTCGTAGGCGCGGCTGCCTCCGCAGCGGAACTGCCCGTCGAGCGAGATCTCGTGAACGCGGAGGCCCCGGGCCTCGGCGTGCTCTCTGATCTCGGCTGTGGTGCCCATCTCGCCGGGCCGCACGACCTGGTGCTCGTCCAGCAGGAAGACGGGAACGCGGGCGGCGTCGATCAGCTCGTCGACCTGACGGCGGTCGCTGCGCAGCCGCGCGGGCGTGTAGCGGTTCTGTGAGGTCTCGCGGAGACGGTGGGACTCGTCGCAGATGAGAACCTCAAGACCGTTCTGCTCGGCGGTCATGAAGCTGTTGAAGTATTTGAAGAGGTTCCTCACCTTCGAGGAGCCCTTGCCCGGGACCTTGCGCAGCGTCTCGGTGAACGACCGCGACCCGGTGGCGTGCAGGACCGCCCGTCCCTGTCTCGACAGCTCACCCAGCAGGGAGAGCGCGATGACGCTCTTGCCGCTTCCCGGGCCGCCGGTGACGATGACGACCTCCTTCGAGTCCGCCCGGCGAGCCCGGTCCACGGCGTTCAGCACGATCTCGTACGCGAGCCGCTGCTCCGCCAGCAGCACGAACTGCTCTCTGTCCTTGATCTCCCGGGCGGCCAGCTTGAGCAGCTGCTTCGAGGGACGCACCGCACTGGTGAGCAGCCGGTCGGCCGCGTCCGCGCCGGACTCGGGAGCGAACTGGCCACGCAGGTAGGTGAGGAAGGCGCCCCGCCGGGTCTTGGTGAACAGGCGGCTCCGCTCGTCCTGCTCCCGCGTGTAGAGATCCTGGATGTCGAGGTCGGCCGCGTTGTGCAGGTAGGCCACCCCCCTGAGCGCGTCGTCCCTGCCCTCCAGGGCGCCGACGAAGTCGGCGAGGTAGTCGCAGTAGCCCCGCACCTGGAGTGCGGGGTGCAGCTTGGGGCCGCCCGGAGTACCCTCGACCAGCACGAGGTCCGGATCCTCCTCGAAGAGCTCGGCCCGGCTCCACTGCTTCAGCTCCACCACCAGGTAGGCGTCACCGCCGGTGCGGCGGTCCACCCCCGCGAGCACGACATCGGCCCGCTTGCTGGTCAGCGGGAGCTGGTACTCGATCATCATCTCGACGTCGCCCAGCCCGGCGTCGACCAGGTCGCGGGCGAGGATGGGCAGGCTGCGATCCCAGGACCTGCGCTCGGCCTCGGAGGGATTGACGCGCACCGTTCTTCTGAGATGTTCGGCGATGGTCTCGCTGAGTCGTTTTTCGGGGACCGAACCGTCGGTCGCCAGCTTGGCCAGACTTTCGGCGGAGTGCCGAAATGCCGTCACGGACCTACCCCCAGGCAGCACGAGAGACTCGTGCGGTATGGGAGCGTGTCCGCGATCAGGCGATCGGCGGAAGCCCGTCGGGCCGCATCACTACGCCCGGCACATTACCGCGATCATCCGACAAAATCAGACGAGCGGCGGCGCCTTCCTGGCCGATCCCCGGTAAGCCTCCACGTCGTAGCGCTTCTCGCTCTGGTCGAGCTTGGCGTGGGCGGCTTCGACGAGATCGACGTTCAGCACATCGGCGAGCCGGGTCAGGTAGACCATGACGTCGGCGAGTTCGGAGCGCAGGCGCCCGGCGGCCTCCGGGTCCTCCGTGGCCCGCGCGGACTCCTCGGGGGTGAGCCACTGCAGCTCCGCGAGGAGTTCCCCGACCTCTCCGGCCAGGGCCATGGCCAGGTTCTTCGGGGTGTGGAACTGCTCCCACTCCCGCTCATGCGCGAACCGCCGCAACCTGCCGGCCAGTTCCTCAAGCTCCGTCATGGCAGCACGCTACAAGCCGCGGAAACCAGGGTTCGAGCAACCCCGGTACAGTCTCCGGGATTTCGGTAGACCAGGAAAGGACCCGGGGGCGGGATCTCGGCGGTCAGGGTGATACAGCGGTGTAGTTTTGCCGCGTAACAGAGCTCTTCGGGTGGGCCGCTGGAGGCGGATCGGATGATCATCGACGGTCGCTACGAGCTGGATGCTCTGCCTCTTGGACAAGGCGGGATGGGCGAGGTCTACGGGGCCTATGACCAGAAGCTCGACCGCAGGGTCGCCGTCAAGCTGCTCCGCTTCCCCTACGGCAAGCCCGACGAGAAACTGGTGAAGCGGTTCCTCCACGAGGCACGGATCATGGCCAAGCTGGAGCATCCGGGTACGCCGCCCATCCACGATGTCGGCGTCTTCGAGGATCCGAAGGTCGGGCCCCGGCCCGTTCATGGTGATGCAGTTCGTCGGGGGCGCCACGATGGACCACATCCTGGGGGAGCACGGGGTCCTCTTCATCGGCTGGGCCGTGAGGATCGCCGCCCAGGTCGCCGCCATGCTGTGCGCCGCGCACGAATGGGGGGTCTTCCACCGTGACCTCAAGCCATCGAACCTCATGGTCTGCCCCGACGGCACCGTCAAGGTGTGGACTTCGGCCTGGCCATGTTCCACGACCCCGAGCTGTCCAGGCTCGCCCAGACCGGTGCCATCCTGGGTACGTCCCTCTACATTACGCAGGCAGGTTGCCTCTATAACTGTGAGTTCGGTGCCACGCGAAATATTTCTCTCTGGTGTCGTTCCACCAAGTTGTGTTGCGCCCCTTCAGGTGGCGATGCACATGTTCACTGATACTAGGTCCATTAAGCGCAGCATTGCTAATCCAGATCTCCCCGGCTGGACCGACCGTGACGTACCCATGCTCATAAAGGGCATCGCAGCCAAGAATGCAGTTGAGCATAGCTACGTTACCCAGGTCTCGTCGCTCCGGATCTGAGCACGCCGCGCGCTTTTTAATGTGGGCAGCCACCAATAGCCGTCGCTCGAAAGTTCGTCCGCAAAGTGCACACACCCCAGTGGTTCCGGGTAGTAGAAGGCGTTTGAGCTTTGTCTGCTCGCGGCGACTAGCTCGAGACACCTCTCGCTCAAGCTGACCGCTGAAGGGTATGCTTTCCGATCCGGGACCTGGATCCACGGCTGCAAGGGTTGCAGGCACGTCTCCGACGTCTGCCTGGGCAAGGTCGATGAGGTTGTCCGCATCCTCGCCTTCCGCGATGTATGGATTTTGTACGAAGAAGTTGGGTCCAATAGCGGCCACGCAGTCTCGTACTTCTGTGATTGGAATATCGCAGCCTTTGAGGTCATCAAGGGTGTACATGTACTCCCAGGTTTGCCCGTTATCGTCGGTACCCCAGAGTTGGTGGGCGAGTGCCGGGTTGTGGAAGATATGCGTGACCAAGCCTCCGAGATACAGCCGCTTCTGACCGTAGAAGAACACATAGTCGCCAGGGCGTAACTTGTTGTACTTGCCAACGTTCACGTTCTTCTTGCCTGGAGTCACACCCCACATCGGCGCCGCGCCTGAGGGGTAAAGAGCATGCAACACCCCCAGGTCCGAGCCAAGGAGATGGCTGTGGGCAGCCAGGTCGACAGGGTGCTGAATAGTGTCCTCGTAGTGGCGGCGGACAGAAGGCGTAGCCAAACTGGCTGGCTGCATCATGACTCGCATGTATCCCACTTTCAAGGCATAAAAAGGGCATAGTGTGACAAAGTTATACAAAGGGGTTTGAATCTGTGTAGTCATATCAAGGCGTGTGGAACTATCTTTATAGGTGCACATGCCCCTGGCAAGTTGTGAGGAAGGTCGTCCCTTGCGGAGTCTGGGCCATGATGTGGTTCTTTAGTGCAGCCACCCGCGCGAACAGGAGGTTCTACGCGCGCTCACTGACCTCTGGGCGAGCATGGATACTTCAGGGTTGAAGCGTTCTCATGCTGTGAGACCGAGTAACTGGAGTCCGTCCGCAGAATGGCTGCGGCGATGTTGGTCCAGCCGATCAGACGGGCCAGGCCGGTGACCAGGTTGTGGAGGCTCACCATGATCCAGGGGGGCGGCGCCGGTCCGGACTCTGCACGTGTCCTTGCGGTAGGTGACGCCACGGACGCGGCGCAGGGCTTCGATGCTCCAGTGGCCGCAGATCAGCGCGGCGATGCGGGCGTGGGTGGTCGGGCTGGGCGGGAGGCTGGTGACGGCGTAGATCGTGACGATCGTGGTCTACCGGTCCGGTTGGTGCGCTGGCGTTTGGCCTGGATGGCTTGGACGGCGTGGGGGAACGGCAGCCCCGGCCAGGCCGCGCGGATCTTCATACGGCGGATCTCGCGGCGGCCGTGTCCCTGTTCGTTGGTGCGGTCGTTGAGCAGCGCATCGCTCCAGGGCAGGCCTTGAGCCGGCGGTGCAGTGTGGGCTGCTTGCCCTTGACGATGAACAGGTAGTGGCCGTCGGCGGTGATGATCTGGCGGGCGTGCTCGTGCTGGGTGTGTAACGCATCGGCGATGACCACCACCCCGGTCAGGTCCACGCCGGGCAGCAAGGGGGCGAACGCGGGGATCTCGTTGCTCCTGGCCTCGATCCGCCGCTGGGCGAGGACGACCTGGGTGTTGTGGCGGGTGGCGGCCAATAGACGCACCACGACATCGGTGGTGTTGCTGCCGCGCGACGTCTTGCCTTCCAGGGCCAGGCTGACGAGCGCCGGTCGGGGCTGTCGCCGGCCATCGCCGGGCGCAATACCGGTGGTGAGGACGGTCAAATAACCGCAGGTCGCGGTGTCGAAGGCGTCGCCGTCCAGGCGGGACGACAGTCGTCCCCGGGTGCTGGCGGCCATTCGGATCGTGCCGGGCAGCCCGGCTCGGACGCGCAAGTCGGGATCGCTCCCGGTGATGAACCGGGTGATTTTCGCCAGGCAGGTCGCATCGCCCGGTACAGCGATTAGGGCTAAGGACAGCAGTGGGCCAGCTGATAGCGCCGTCTCCGGCGGCTGCGCGGGTCGGGAACCGTGTCCAAGACCTCGGCCGGTGTGGGCAGGGCGGCCAGTTCGCTCAGGAGGACGTTGTCGGTGACGCGCTCTCGGTGGCGGGTGAGCACGTCGGTAGGGGATGACGACATGCGAACGGTACCCCTGTTCTTGATCGGCTGTCTCAGCCAGCCGATCAAGAACAGGGGTACCGTTCGCTGTCTGTCCTCAGCCGCTCCTCGTCCGACTCACGCTTGTCTCACCAGCCGAGAACGCTTCAGCCCTGCCTGCGAGTGCCGTATACCTCCGTGATACCCCAAGAACCGGAAGCGATCAGCGCCACCCCGACATCATGCATTCAACCTCAGTGTTAGGTGAGGTTGTCGAAGTGGCCGTTCCTGATGCCGTTGATGAAGGTGGTCCACTCGTTTCGGCGGAAGATGAGGGTGCCGCCGTCGCGGTTCTTGGTGTCGCGGACGGCGACGTCGTTGCCGACGAACGCCATTTCGACGCAGCTCGGGCCGTCGGCGCTGAGGCTGCTCTTGCGCCAGCGTGCACCGGATAGATCTGGTTGCATCTCGGTTCCTTCCGCTAGTGATCTCTGTGTAGAGATGCGAGTAGCGCCGCTGTGTCGGCGGGGCTGAGCGCTACCGCGCGAAGATGCTGACACATATCGTTATACCGCTGGATATCCGTTTCTTCCTCAAGGAAAAGGTCGCCGGCCATGCTGTCGATGTGAATCACATCGGGGTTGTCCGCAGCGAACTTCAAGACGATGAAGCTGCCGGGCATACCTGGGTGGGCTCCAGCGGAGAACGGGATGACCTGGACGGTGATATGCGGGCGTTTGGCTTGCTGAGCGAGATGTTTGAGCTGAGCGCGCATGATGAGATCACCGCCCACCGCCCGGAACAGGGCGGCCTGATCCAGAATCGCCCATAGGTGAAGCGGTGTGTCTCCCTCCAGGAGAGCCTGTCGCTGCATCCGGGCAGCGACACGATCCTCGATTTCGTCATCGGTAACGGTCGGACGGACACCACGGATCATCGCCCGCATGTAGTCCTCGGTCTGCAGTAGTCCGGGGATGAACAGCGACTCGTAGTTGATGGCCTGTTGGGCCTCGGCCTCCAGGCCGATATAGGCGCTGTACTTGTCGGGGAGGTCTGCTTCGAGGCCATGCAACCACCCGCGCTGCTTGGCCTCTTTCTGCAGCGTCACCAGGTCGGTGCGCTGGCTGCCGGTGACGCCGTAGGCGTCGAGCAGGGCGTTGAGTGTCCGGAGTTGCGGCTTGGTCTTGGCCGTTTCGATCCGGTGGAGCGTAGCGAGGTTGACGTCGGTCTTCTCGGTCACCTCGGCCTGGGAGAGTCCGGCCTCCTGGCGGAGGCGGCGCAGTTCGGCTGCCAGACGCCGCAGACGCACCGTTGGCGGTTGGCGCTTGGTGCGTGGCAGGGGTGTAACTGCCCCCAACTCATCCTTCTCCTGCATCTTTGGCGCCTCTCTGGACTATGCGGGCAGTGTAAGAGCCTGCATTGCATTTACTTATGGTGATGGTGCATGCTCTCTCCGTAAGCCTTCCAGGCGGGCTCCCCGCTGGAAGGCGAAACGCATGATTTCCCTAGACGGCCGGGCGGACAATCTTCCCTCCCGAGGCGGCCCACCCTGTATCGGGTGTCCGTCCGGCCCCAGCGGTACGACCGGCGATACATCTGCGACGCTCCCCGGCCGTACTTCCCGTAGGACCGGCACCGTGCCCCCGTCCCCCGTGGGGGAGAGCGGCGTCCCCGGCTGCGAACGGTGCCGGTCCTATGCCCGACGTACTGACCAGGAGCGGGTGAAATGACCGGTGCCATCAGCAGCACGCAGTACCTCAAACTCTCCGTCTTCCCGACCTCGCCCTACTACGCCCGGGTCCACGTCCGGCGCGTACTGGAGGGCTGGCACCGGGACGACCTGATCGAGATCGCCCAGCTCATCGCCTCCGAACTGGTCTCCAACGCCATCACCGCGCACGCCGCGTGCCCCGACGCCGCCAAGGCGATCCGCTACGCCGACCCGGACCAGATCTGGATGGACCTCTACCGGATGGGCGAGACCGTCGTACTCCGCGTCTGGGACGCCAGCCCCCTCACCCCGGTCGTCCGCGACCCCACCCCCGACGACGAACACGGCCGCGGCCTCCACCTGGTAGACCTCCTCGCCACCGACTGGGGCTACTACCGCCCCACCCCCGGCGGCAAAATCGTCTGGTGCACCCTGGCATCCCCGCCATCGCCCCGAGAAGCCACTGAGCCCTGAAAAGAGTCGCTGACCGGCTTGAGCCGTACGGCGACAGCATGCTGGATCACGAGGGCCGCGATCGTCTGAACCACGGACTCGCGGCCTGATCACGCGCGAAACTGTGGCGCGACCGACCGGTGGGCGGGTTCCGCCAGTCGGGTCGCCCCATCATGATCTCCTTGCTGCCGACCGTAATGCTTGCGGAAGCGGCGAGGCCCCCTGTCCGGTGATAGGCCGATCGGCGATGATGACAGCAGGAACGACAATGGGAGGAGGCGAGCGACATGGACGACATCCGTACTCGGACGGGTCTGCTGAATCAGAGCGACGCCGCACGCTTCCTCGATATCCGGCAGCAGACCTTCAACCGTTGGGCCAGAGGCTACGAGCGGGGGCGTCCGCTGCTGCACGTTCTTCCCTCCGGCGGCTCCCGGCAGGCGACCGTGCCGTTCGTCGCCATGGCCGAGGCCTATGTGCTGGATGCGCTCAAACGGGCCGGGGTGAAGCCGAACAGGATCAGGCCCGCACTCCAGCGGCTTCAGCAGGAGTTCGGTCACGAGTACGTCCTTCTCGCTCCCGAACTGGCGACGGATGGCATCGACGTGCTGTGGGACTTCTCGCGGACGGAGGCCGGTGCGGGACTCATCGAGGCCCGGACGGGCCAGCACGTCATCCGGGAGATCGTCACCGACTACCTGGACTACGTGGTCCGCGCCGAGGACGGATTTCCTGCCAGCCTGCGGCTGCGGAGCTGTCTGCCGTCGAATGTGGTGGTCGATCCACATCGGGCGTTCGGACAGCCGATCTTCGCGGAGACGCGTACGCGGGTGTCCGAGGTGGCGGCCATGATGAAGGCCGGCGAGGAGCCGGAGGTGATCGCCGATGAGCTCGGAGTCACCCTCGGCGATGTCAGAACCGCCACCCGCATCCTCCTGGGCCACGCCGCCTGAGTTCTACCTCGACGAGAACAGCGTCAGCCGCAGTGTCCGTAAGCTGCTGGCCGGACTGGGTTACCTGGTGCACACTCCCGCGGAACTGTTCGGCTCGCGAGACGAGGCGCTGGGTGCCGCCGATGAGCGCTGGCTACCTCTGGTCGGGCAGCGAGGTTGGCTGGTGATCGCCTGTGACGTCCGTATCTTCGAGCGTCCTCACGAATACGAGGCATATCTCAAGGCCAAGGTCGCGGTTTTCCTGCTGCCGGGTGAGTCGAGGATCGAGGAGCGCAAAGGGCTGATCGCCTGCAATCTCTCGGCGATGTGCAGCGAGGCCAGCCAGCTTCGATCAGGAGTGTGGCGACTGACCGCGCACGGTCTGGACCCCTACGAGGCTCCGGCTGCCAAGAAGAAGCGAGCGCAGCGTCCGAAGACGATTGGTTGTGGGTCCTACCGCGAAACCCTCTCTGAGAGATTGGCATAAATCAGGACGAAGCGGCCACGCGACCGCCGGCGCGATTCTGGCCGACCCCGACGGGCGGATCCTGCACATCCGCCACCTCGCCCTGGACCGGTGGCTGCTGCCCGGCGGTCATCTGGAGGCATCCGACGCCACCCTCCTGGATGCGGCCCTGCGCGAGCTCGCCGAGGAGACCGGCATCCCCGCCGCCGCCGTCACCCCGGCCGGTGACCGTCCCGTCCACCTCGACATCCACCCCATTCCCGCCAACGCAGCCAAGGGCGAGCCGGACCACCGGCACATCGACTTCCGCTTCCTTTTCCATACCGCCAACGCCGTCGGCCGGCTCCAGACCGAAGAGATCACCGCCGCCGCCTGGCGCGAGACCGACAGCATCAGCGACCCCACCCTGAGACAACGCGTCACCCAGGCACTTCGCTGAGACCCTCTAGCCGGCCTCGCGTTCGGCCGCCTGGAGCCGCTGCCACTTCGCCATCGACTGCTTGATCTCCTCGCGTAGGAACGCGAAGAACCGGCGGGTCTCGTCCAGCCGCTGCCCGGCGAGGGAGTCGAGACCCAAGAGCGCGGTGCCCTCGTCGGCGCCGGCCTGCACCCGGACCAGCATCGGGTCGGACTGACTGACGAAGTGACTCCAGGTGTGCTCGTGTATCCGGCAAAAGTCGTGCCGGGTACCGGGTTCGCGGCCGCGTTCGACCAGCCGTACCTGCACCAGGTATTTGACCGCCCCTGAGATCGCCGACGCGCCGACGCCCAGTTGCTCGGCGAGCTCGGCGGCCGACAGCTTGCCGAAGTCGGTAACCAGCAGCGCGGCGTACACGCGCGCGGCCATCCGGGGCATGCCGGCTTCGACCATGATCTGCGCGAAGCGTTCCCGGAAATCGGCGACGGCACTCTCGTTCGCTCGCGTCATCAAAGCTCCCTTAATCGTCGCGTACTCGCCAGTTTAAGATGATTCACAAACTTCACGAAATTCGTGAAATATGAGTAGTATCGTAGCTGTCATGAGAGACAGCGAACTCGTCGGAGTGCAGAAGACCCTCAGTCCCGTCCTCAGGGCCAAAGCACTGGACAACCGGCTGCCGGACCCGATCCTCGGCGACGAATACGCCGAACAGGCGATGCGCCGCCTCGATCCTGACTACGACAAGCGCAGATTCGGCACCAGCCAGCTGGGCCTCGCCGCCGTGGTGCGCGCCAAGGCCCATGACGACTGGGCCCGAAGCTTCCTCGCCGATCACTCCGACGCGGTGGTGCTGCACCTGGGCTGCGGCCTCGACGCCCGGGTGTACCGGATCGACCCGCCCGCCACTGTCGACTGGTACGACTTGGACTACCCCTCCGTCATCGAACTACGGCAACAATTCCTGCCGCCGCGCGAGCACTACACCCTGATCGACTCCAGCGTCACCGACCTGGCCTGGCTGGAACGCGTCCCCCACGGCCGGCCGGTGCTGGTGATCGCCGAGGGACTGGTGCCCTACCTGGCCGAGACTGACGTCAAGCGGCTGCTGACCAGCGTCGTCGATTCCTTCCCCACCGGCCAAATACAGTTCGACACGGTGTCGGTCTGGGCGTGGCGCACCTCGAAATGGGACCCCACGCTGCGCAAATACGGCACCCGGTTCCACTGCGGCTTCAACGACCCGGCCGCGCCGGCCGATTGGCACCCGCGGCTCGAATACGTCGACGAGGCGCCGATGAACGACTCACCGGTGCTAATGGCCAAGGCACCCGCGAACGTGCGCCGCATGTACCGCCTCATGAACCTACTGCCGGGCATGAAACGGTCCACCCGCATCGTGCGGTTCCGGTTCTAACGCGCCGACGGCCAGTGCAGGCTGGACAGCAGCGAGGTGAACGCGGGGATCCCGCTACTTCTGGTCGCGATCTGACGCTGGGCGATCACGGTCTGGTCGTCGTTGCGTGCGGTGGCCAGCAGGTGCACACGGTGCCGCCGGTGCGGCTGCCCGTGGAGCGTCTTGCCGTCCACGGCCAGGCCGACCAGCGCCGGACGGCAGAGGTGTTCAGCGTGGACGACCTCAAGACGGCTTCAGCTTGAGCCGCTTCCTCGACGCACCCGGGAACACGGCGACCAGGTGCTGCTCCTCCCCTGCGTCGTCGACCCGCACGTAGACACGGAGCCGGTAGCGGCCCTTTCCCGCGACCGCCAGGTTCGGCATCGGGGCACCCGCGCCCACCTCTCCGCCCTCGCCCATCTCCGGCACGGTGAGCCGGCCGCTGCGGCTGACGATCGGCATCTCGTTGACCTGATCCCACCCGGCCGTCCGCGGTGGCGGCGCGGTGCGGAAGGCCTTCACTGTAAGGCACAGATCAACGACGTCTGCGACGTGCCCGATGAGGGCGCTGTCGTCGTAGACCTTGTCCGTCGCCTGCTCCGCCGCCTCGTCGGCCGCTTCGCCTTCGGGGTCGTGGACCACATAGCCGGGATCGCCGTCGACGAACAGGAAGTAGTTGGCCGTGGCCTGGACGACCCCCTTCGTTCGGGGCCACGGGTCGCGGCACTTCGCGTTCTTCTCGGCGATGTAGGCGGTGTTCGCCGCCTCCGTCTCCGCCGTCGACCGCAGCAGCTCGGGATGGGTCGCGCCGACGACCTCCGGGCAGACGTAGACGAGGTCCCACGGGTCCACGCCCCAGGCGGGCCGCGTGCTCCCGGCCCGCGTCAGAATCGCCTCCTGCTCGTCGCGGTCCTTTGTGCGGCACAGCGCCCGCCCGTACGCGAGGATCCCCTGGTCCGACAGGTTGTCCGGGAACATGGGTGGGACCCCGCCATCTGTGCTCCGCGCCCGGCACAGGAACGCGGCGTCGCGTTCCGCGGGTTTCAGGTCGCCGAAGCTGGGCCGGTCATAGCAGTCCATCGACCAGCCGGTGTAGGTGAGGTGCGGGGTCTGCTCCGGGTGGATCAGTGCGACGATCGGCAGTACGGCCACGGCCGCCACCGCGACGCGGATCACGCGCCGGCGCGCGGGCGGAAGGTCTGCCGGGCGGCCCTCAACGGGCAGTTCACGGGCGGTCGCCGCGATCCACACGGTGCTGACGAGCCCGACCGCGTCCATCATGACCAGCATCGCCAGATTGCCGCTGGGAATCCTCGCGAAGAGAATGTTGAGCGGGATCGCCAGCGCGTAGACGCCCACCGACAGCCACCCGGCGACCTGCGTGCCGCGGCTCCATCGGCCGTCGCGCCGCTGCCCGACGACCGTGATGATGGTCGCCGCCACTCCGCCCAGCATCAAGCCCAGTGCGACGATGTCGCCCGACCCAAGCTCTGGGAGGTCGAGTTCGTCGAGCAGTTCGTTGGCCATCCCGGCCAGCTCGACCGCGAACATCGCTCCGGCCGCCGCGCGCAGCATGCGGGACCGCCAGCGGATAACGAGCAGGTAGAGGACGTCGATCGCGGTCCATAGCGCGAGCTGGAATGCCGCGTCGACCGCGTCGGGGAGCAGCGCGATCGGATACCACAGCACGAGGGCGTACGCCACCGCCAGATACAGCAGTCGGCGCAGCGCCTTCTCTCGGCGGTCCAGCGGTCCCGGCGCGGGGGCGCGCAGGATCAGCCACAGGAGCGTGGCCTTCACCAGGGCGGCCACGAGCAGCGCCACAGTCGTCGGGGTGTCAAACCCGTCGCGCGCGTAGAACTCCGCATAGGCCGGTGGCGACCATTCGACGGCCGCCCAGAGCCAGGCGTCGCCGAGCACCAGGCCCGCGACCGCCGCCGCAAGAACCAGACCTACTAATCCAATCCTGATAATCCGCCAGGAACTATCCGAAAGCACGGAACGTGATCTTAGCGCGGCACCGCCGTACAGGCGGACACAGCGGAACGAGCGGTCCCGCCCCGCCGATCGGAGGGTGTGGAATATTCGGCGAAAAATATCCTCATATATCCGTTAAAGCAGTCTTTGTCTGCTTTGACATTGAGGGCCATGTCAAAACGGGGCTAAGTTTGTTTTGGTAAAGGGCTAAGGCATGTGCTCTGCGAGAGGTGTCGACGGGCGTGGCAAACGACCAGGAAGACCTGTTTCCAGACCTAGGGGACAAGCAGCAAGGGCTTAATCTGTCGCCCGAAATTGCCGCTGAATCGGTCGAAAGTCAACAGATAGCCACTGACCTGGATACTCCCCAGGCATTCGAGCAGGGCACGTCCTTCCAGGTCCGTGACGCTTTCGAGGAGCTCGTCCGGCTGGACCTGCTCGCGAGACCGAGGAACCGCCGCGCGGCCGGCTGTTCCAGGTCGAGCCGACCGTGACCGCCCCCGGCGCCTCGGCCACCGTCGATCTGCTGTTCTTCTGAACATCGTTCACCTTTGGGCGACGAAATCACTCATTCGTTGGAACGCGAGCCGTGGTCCGGTCGATCAACCTATGCGTTCCCTTGGAAGATCCCGAGGATTCACGACATCTCCGGAAGGCGGGCGGCTTTGAGCAGGCGGA
Organism: Streptosporangium sp. NPDC002607; assembly: GCF_053592655.1. Classification (NCBI taxonomy): domain Bacteria; kingdom Bacillati; phylum Actinomycetota; class Actinomycetes; order Streptosporangiales; family Streptosporangiaceae; genus Streptosporangium; species Streptosporangium sp. NPDC002607. Next base: position 41,842 of record NZ_JBSFWD010000008.1, on the reverse strand, counting down.
CGATCATCGGGGCCCGCTACGAGCTGGACCCCCTGTCGCGTCGCTCGGGAGGAATGGGCGAGGTCTGGTTCGGCTACGACAAGCGCCTCGACCGGCCGATCGCCATCAAGTTCATCAGGGCCGACAAGCTGCCCGACGGCCGGAGCGACGAGGAACTGACCAGACGCTTCGTGCGCGAGTCACGGATCACCGCCCGGCTTGAGCACCCGGGGGTTCCCACGGTCTACGACTGCGGATCGCACGGCGATGACCTCTACCTCGTCATGCAGCTCGTCAACGGCGCCTCCGTCTCCGCGCTTCTCGACGAGACGGAGGTGCCCATCGGCTGGGCGGTGGCGATCGCCGCCCAGGTCTGCTCGGTGCTGGCCGTGGCCCACACCAACTCGCTGGTGCACCGCGACCTCAAGCCCGCCAACCTGATGCTCTGTTCCGACGGCACGGTGAAGGTGCTCGACTTCGGGATCGCCGCCGCCCTGGCCGGCGCGGAGACGACCCGGCTCACCAGAACGGGCGAGGTGCTCGGCACACCGGCGTACATGGCACCGGAGCAGGCCATGACCGGAGCCGCCGGCCCGCAGAGCGACCTCTACTCCCTCGGCGTGATCCTGGACGAGATGCTCGCCGGCGAGAACCAGTTCGCCGCCCCCACCGCGCTGGCCTCGATGCGCAACCACACGGACGTCCCGCCCCGGCCGCTACGCGCCAGAAGGCAGGGCATCCCCGAAGGTCTGGAGCGGCTGGTCCTGTGGTTGCTCGCCAAGTCTCCCGGGGAACGGCCGGCCACCGCGGAGGTGGTCTACGAGCGGCTGCTGGACTTCTGCCGCGAGCTGCCGCCCTTTCCCGGTTATGTGAACCTGGACGCGCCTCACCCGGTGCGTATGTACGCCGCGGTCGTCGGACGCGTCGCTCCCATGGGGGCGAACCGGAACCGCCGGCCCGCCGATCCGGTACGGCCGCCACGGATCAGGCTCGCCGGAGAGTCGGCGCATATCAACCGCGACGACCTCGAACGCGCCCGCCGGGATGCCCGGATGCTCAAGGTGGAATCCCGTTTCACCCAGGCGGCGGATGTGCTGGCAGAGGTGATGCGTCCCGCCGAGGGCTCGTTCGGCTCGGCCAGCTCCGAGGTGGTGGACCTGCGGATCGAGCTCGCCGAGGCGCTCTTCCTCGGCGGGGACTACCGCCGGGCGGCGCCCGAGTTCCAGCGGCTGGCGGCCGATGTCGCCGAGGTGGAGGGGCCGGGCAACAACCTCGCACTGCGGTGCCGGTTGATGGAGGCGAACTGCCATGCGGCGGTCGGGGAGATGAGCCTCGCCCTGGCACAGTTCCGTGAGCTCCTGGCCGACGAGAGACGATTCGGCGCCGACGAAGAGCGGATCTTCGAACTCCGGCGTCAGATCGGGCTGGTGGAACTCGGCTCGGGTAACCGGGCCCAGGCCAGACGCACGCTGGGTGACCTGCTGGGTGACCTGGAGCGGAGATACGGTCCGCAGCACGCCGAGGCCGGTAAGGTCCGCGCGATCCTCGAAGGACTCGACGATCGATGACGCCCCCGCGATGCCGATGTCCTTCGCCGTATGGAGAAGGCCGGAGCCTCCAGGTCCGGGAAATCCTGGAAAGCCTTGATGGCCACTGATCAGGGCGAGCATTCTTGTAGGTCGCTTCCACTGAGGGCCCGGGGTCCCCTGCTGCCGGGGACGAACCGGAGACCGGGACGGCGGCGGACGTCGAGTTCAACGAGGCGATGCGCTCCGTCTACGACAGGGCGCGCGCCGAGGCGAACTACCACGCCACGTACTTCCTGAGCATGCTCGCCGAGCACGGCAGCCTCGCCACGGCCCGCAAGCTCCTACACGCGCCGGCGGTGTCCGACGGCTTCGCCGCTCTCTGGGAGCGCGGGCGCCTCGACCTGACCGTCGAGGCGCTGGTCGTCCAGCCGCGCTTCGCGGACCTCTTCACGCCGGCCGAGATCGAGATCGCCCACCACCGCCTCGGCCAGTTCGGCTACCACTGCTGATTTTTAATTCGTGGAGTTACGAAGATTTGAGGACCAGGCCAGTCCCGGCCAGGCAGCCGTCGATCAGATACGGCCGGGTTGCGTCCACGGCCGTGGTGTACAGCCCTGGTTCAGTGGTTTCCGGCTGCTCGCCGCGCTTTTTCGCAAGCCCGGGACGGATGTTCCGGCGATGATCGACCCCAGCCATAGCGCCGATCTTCGATTGGGTATCGGGGCGTGCTTCGGTCTGTACGGAGGCGTTGTCCGAGGACTCGCCGAGGCGGCGCGTGCTAGGGGCGAGGCCGGTCCAGGTCGAACGTCACGCCGGCCAGGCGGATTGTGCGCACCCTTGGGTCCTTGAGCAGCTTCCGCAGCTCGCGGACCGAGCTGAGCTGGTCCACATAGCCGTAGGCGAGCCCGGCCTCGGCCGCCTTGTGCAGCCGGTTCAGGGACAGGTCGAAGGAGCGCAGGTTGGCGTTGTCGTGGTCACGCAGCAGGCCGACCCAGTTGCGGAACTGCGGCAGGCTGCCACCGCATATGTCATCGGTCATGTCGCCGCCCTTGCCGAGGTCCAGCGCGTCGGTCCAGTAGTCGAAGCCCCAGGTGATCGGGAGGGAGCCGGGTCTGCGCTCGTACACGACCCGTTCGGCGCAGGAGCGGTACTGCTTTACGAACGCCTTCAGGTCGGCCTCGCCGAGCGGCTGCTCGAACTCCACCACCGCCAGCGCGCTGAGGTCGGCGGGCAGCCGGGCGAGCACCGCGCGAACCTGGTCCTTGGCCGTCAGCGTGGTGCCGACGTTGAACAGGGACTGGGAAAGCCTGGTGTTGGCGGTGTGGCCCAGCGGCAGGCGTCGCACGCGGCCGAAGAAGTCCTGGCTGATCGTGTACGACTCGCTCCCGACCGGCCAGGCTCCGGCAGGCCCCATGGGACGCGCGGTCACCTCGAACGACATCGATACGGGTGTGGTCTGGCAGCAGGAGTCGATCGTCGCCATATAGGCCGGGCTGTAGATCTTGAAGGCGGTGCCGAGCACGGCCTGCATGCGGCGTTCCCGGTCGCCGCGGGTCTGCACCAGGGACGAGCCCTCGGTCGCGGCCACCGCGAGCAGCGCCAGCACGGCCAGGACGATGGCGACCGTCCTGAACAGCCCCCGCCGGACCGCACGCCGGGTGCGCTTGGGGTCGAAGTCCGGCAGGCCTGGCATCTCAGGCATGTTCATTGGTTCTCCCCGTAAAGGTCGGCGAAGGCGGCTCTCGCCCGCCACACCGCAGTTTTGATCGAGTTGTGCGACCTGCCGGTCATCGCGGCCACCTCCACCATCGAGAAGCCCTCGAATGGCATAGCGTCTGGACCGCATCGTGGCTGTTCATCGGCCCCGTGAGAAAACCGGTATCCCAGACGACTGCGGAGCGCTATGGCTTCGTGCCTTGATCAAGGATGCTGCCGGGAGGCTGTGACCTGGTCTTTCTCGCTACTTTGCGGCTGGTCGCACGGACCCGAGTGGAGGGCCCAGACGGGCGTGGAAGTCGTCCAAGGCGGTGAGGGCGGAGTTGACGTAGACGCGATAGAAGATCGGTAGTCGGCGTGAGTTCGGCCACCGCGCGAGTCCGGTCAGCAGGCCGTATCCCGCCCGTCCTGCGCGCCCCCGCCCCGAACGACCGGTGCCGGCTGCGGCACCGCCTGGGGTCTGGCCGGCGGCGGTGTGGACCTCGCGGGCCGCGACGCCCCGTGCCTACGACTGGAAGGCCCACGCGTCCCGGGGAATCACGTATGTTATGGCTCCTTGAGTAGGCGGAGAACAGGCGTGCCGGGAGTACGCGGCCATCAACGGCCTGCTGTCGCTACTCCGAGCCGCCGACCCGCACCCCTAGTTCGCTTCCCGCTGGTCAGCGAGCCTCGGTCTTCCTTCTCCTCCGAACACAGCTCGTGCCGGATGGACCCGATCTGTGTACCGGCGAAGAGATCTACCAGCGTCCGCGCTGCTTGCGGGATGTCGGCATCGTCCCGTAGCGAACCGTCCGCCGGGATCGGGACGCGACTGCTTCAGCGGAGGGTCTGTGTGCCGATGACGGACAGCAGGTTCAGCTTGTCGTGGCTCTCGCTGCCAGGAATGGCGGTGTAGACGAGCAGCGAGTGGGCCTGGTCGGGGTCGACCAGTCTCTGGCACGTCAGCTCCAGGGCTCCGACTTCGGGGTGGATGAAGTGCTTGACCGCGCGGGGGCGTATCCCGATCTCGTGGGCGTCCCACACTCGCCGGAACTCGTCGCTGCGGGCGAGGAGCAAGTCAGCGAGGTGTGCGGCTCGGGATTCGGGGCCGCGGAGGGTGACAATCTCGCGCAGCCCCGAGGTGAACATCCGGGTGAGGAACAGATGTTCTTCGGGCGCGTAGAGCTGCCGGGCGGCTGGATCGGTGAACCACCGGTACCCCATGCTGCGGGCGGGCCCGGTGTATCGGGTCGTGTCGCCGGTGAGCGCGACGCCCGTTGAGGTCTGCCGCAGGGTCTCGCCGAGCTCGGTGACGATCTCCGCGGGAGTGTCGTTCAGGCGGTCGAAAATGCGCAGCAGGCCGGGGCTGATGTGCTCGCTGACTTCGCCGCGGGCGGGCGGGTTCTGTCCCGCGAGGCGGAACAGGTGGTCTCGCTCGTCGAGCGAGAGGTGCAGGCCCTGGGCGATCGAGGCGAGCATCTGGCTCGACGGCCGCGGTCCGCGTTCTCGCTCAAGGCGGGAGTAGTAGTCGGTCGACATGTGGCACAGCGTCGCGACTTCCTCGCGCCGTAGCCCGTTTGTCCTGCGACGGGGACCGCGCGGGAGGCCGACGTCCTCGGGTTGCAGCACCTCCCGACGACTTCGGAGGAACTCCGCCAGCCCGGCGCGATCGATCATGGCATTCCCTCCACTCGCGGTGCTGCTTCGTTTCTATCGTCCTCGCGCGACGGCAACCACGGACCGTTGATCCCCCTCTCCGAGGTCTCCGAGCGGATGAGTCCGCATCCGTGGATCGGCAGTCCCTGGAACATCCACGCAGCGTCCGGGACCGTGGATCCGAGACGACAACACAAGGAGCAGAGCAATGTGGCGTCAAGCAATCGACATCACCATTCCGGACCTGTCCGGAAAGCGCGCGCTCATCACCGGGGCCAGCGACGGAATGGGACTGGGAATGGCCGCGCGACTCGCCGCAGCCGGCGCAGACGTCCTCATGCCCGTCCGCAACCCCCGCAAGGGCGAGAACGCGATCGCCAGGATCCGCCAGAGCCTCCCGAACGCGAAGGTCTCGCTGCGCAGTCTCGACCTGTCGTCGCTCACGTCGATCGAGGCCCTCGGAGATGCTCTCCGCGAAGAGGGGCAGCCCATCCACATCCTGATCAACAACGCAGGTGTGATGACCCCGCCGAGCCGGCAGACCACAGCGGACGGCTTCGAACTCCAATTCGGCAGCAACCACCTCGGCCACTTCGCCCTCGTCGGCCGCATCCTCCCGCTGCTGCGCGCCGGCCACGCCCGCGTCACATCGCAGGTCAGTATCGCCGCGAACCGCGGCGCCATCAACTGGGACGACCTGAACTGGGAACGCGGCTACAACGCCATGCGCGCCTACCAGCAGTCCAAGATCGCATTCGGGCTCTTCGGTCTCGAACTGGACCGCCGCAGCAAGACCTACGGATGGGGCATCACCAGCAACCTCTCCCACCCCGGAATAGCCCCCACCAGCCTCCTCGCCGCCCGCCCCGAGCTCAGCCGCGACAAGGACACCGGCGGCGTCCGCCTGATCCGCGCGCTCTCGACCCGCGGCATTCTCGTCGGCACCGTCGAGACCGCGATGCTGCCCGCGCTCATGGCCGCGACCGACCCCGACGCCAAGCCCGGCGCACTCTATGGACCCAGGGGCCTCGGCAACCTCGGCGGCCCACCCGCCGAACAACGGATGTATTCCCGGCTACGCGGCACGGACGACGCCGAGCGCATCTGGCAGATCTCGGAGCGGCTCACCAAGACCACCGTTCCGACCACTTGACCAACGCCGAGGCCCTCTTCTCCGGCTGCCGGACGGGGAGGGCGATGCCAGATACTTTTCTATTTCGCGGTGAGCGGGTACCGCTAGGCCGTGGCTGGTGACCGCATCGACTGCAGATGTTTCCGCCGCGGTGATCCGGTGCTTGGACAGACCGACGTCAGGCTCAAGCTCTGAGACGGGGCGCTGGAGAGGCTTGCCACCTGGACCCAGGTTGCGTCCACGGCCGTGGTGTACGGCCTCGTTGCAGCGGCTTCTGGCTGCTCGCCGCGAGAGGGCCGGACGGCACACGGCGTGTCCGGCTCAGTCGAAGACGGAGACGCGGGTGCGGTGGTGTCGTGGTGTGTCGATTTCGTCGATCACCGCCACCGCGAGGTCCGCATAGGACAGCTGCGCTGATGCCGATTGCGGCACGGTCTCTCCTCCGATCCGGTAGCGGCCGGTTCTGGGACCCGTCGATTCCAGCAGCGCGGGCGGGGTCAGCATGAGCCAGTCGACCGCGGTGTTCCCGGCCGCCCGGAGCCGGTCCAGGCCGGCCGTGTGCGCGATGGCGAACGGCCGGATCTCAGCCGGGAAGACCGAGGGATCGTCCATCACCAGCTGCCCATGGGCGTCGCGGAGGTTCGCGAACAGTCCGACCAGAACGAGCCTGGGCACGCGCGCTTCCGCCAGACCGTGCAGCAGTGCGTCGGCCGCCTTCACGAAGAACTGCGGGTCGAGGTCGGCGAAGCCCTGCTCCGGGCCGGAGAACGGGCTCACCGCCTGAACCGCGGCGTCATGGCCGGGCGCGATCGAGGAGATCGCCGCCACGTCCGTGACGTCGCCCCGCACCACGTGGACGCCGTCTGCCTGAATGTCGCGGTACCTGTCCGGATCCCGGACCACGGCCGTGACGTGATGTCCGCGCCCACGTGCCTCAGCCGTGATCGCCCGCCCCGCCCGGCCCCCCGCCCCGAAGATGACGATGCCGCTCATGTCGCTCCAATCCGGCCGCGTATGTCGCCGCCGGACAGAACGGTATCCAGGAGATACTGGTTACCTCAAAGATACTGGGATAGCCTCGCGCTCATGGTCGAACCCCTGGACCCGCAGATGTTCGACCCCGTGTGCCCGTCCAGCGCCATGCCGATACGGATCGGCGACAAGTGGACCGCGATGGTCGTGCTCTGTCTCGAAGGCGGCCGGCGGCGGTTCAACGAACTGCGGGGACCGCTGCGCGGCATCACCCCGAAAGTGCTCACCCAGACCCTGCGGGCGATGGAACGCGACGGTCTGGTCACCCGCACCGCGTACGACGAGAACCCACCCCGGGTCGAGTACGAGCTGACCGCGCTGGGGCGCAGCCTGCTGACCCTCATCGCGGCCGCACGCGCCTGGAGCAGGGAGCACCTCCCCGCGCTCCTCGAAGCCCGCGACGCGCACGACTCCTCACCCGGCCCATCAGCGCTGAGACGGGCGAAGTGATCCGGTGGCGTTTGGCCGATCAGGCGCGGTCGTGGAGAGTGACCTGGTAGCCGTCGGGGTCGGCGAAGGTGAATGTCCGACCGAAGGGGCCGTCGATCGGTGCGGAGACGATGGTGTGACCGTCGGCGACGAGAGCATCGTGAATGGCCTGGACGTCTGTGGCGTGGAGCCAGATCGCGGCACCGATGCCGGGCTGAGCAACGGATGCGAGATCGGTGCCGGGAACGACGTCGCGGAGTGCGAACGCGATCGGCTTCGTCTCGAAGACGACCGCGTGCGGAGGCCCGGCCTGCGAGCGGACGAGGCCGAGGTACTGCTCGTAGAACGCCTGCGAAGCGTCGAGGTCGCGCGCTTGGAGCGAGATGAAGTCGGGGCCGGTGGCGGGCATGATAATACTCCTTCTCTTCGTGTCAGCTTCCTGACACAGGTCAATCTATGTCAGAATACTGACATGAGTCAAAACGATGTCGGCGTCGACCTGGAGACGTCACTGGGCTACCTGCTGAAAGAGGCGTCGAGCGCCCTCCGCGCAGCCATGGAGGAGGTGCTGCGGCCGCTCGGGATGAGCGTGACGCACTACTCCTGCCTCGAGCTGCTGGCTCAACGACCGGGCTTGTCGAACTCCGAGCTCGCGCGGGGCGCGTTCGTGACACGGCAGACGATGAACGTGCTGCTCCAGGCCCTGGAACGAGACGGCTACGTGACCAGGCCTGCGGAGGCGCCCGTCGGGAAGGTTCTTCCCACGCGGCTCACGCCTCGCGGCCGACGGAGCCTCGAGAAGGCGACCGTAGCGGTCCGGTCCGTCGAGGTCAGAATGCTGGCCGGCATGACCGAGACCGAGCGGTCAGACGCGTTCCGGATCCTGCAGAGCATGATCCATTCCCTGCGCGATGGCAACGACGGTGCATAGCTCGTTCCCCGGCGCACGTGTCGTTGCGCCCGGATAGGAGTGCAACCGAGCGTGAAAATCCGTGCCGGCGACCTCGAAAACCGACAGACCCCGACCACACCCTCTTCTGCGATGAGCCACTTTTGTATCTCGCGCCGATCGAGGAGTTCGGTGATGATGTTTGCCGTGATCTTCCTGATACTTCCGACTACCGGGAGGGCGAGCGGGTCCTGGTCCGCAGGGCGCCGCTGGCCGGGGTCCGTCCGGGACAGGTCGTCGTGGTCGAGGACCTGGTGCCGTCCGGACGGTGGATCATCAAGCGCGCGGCGGCCGTGCCCGGCGACCCCGTGCCGGGGGAGGTGGCGGCGGCCGCAGGCGCCGCACCCGGCTCCCGGGTCCCGGCGGACTGCCTGGTCCTCCTGGGCGACAACCCCGCTGCCGGCGCCGACTCGCGCAGATTCGGCTACATCCCCGTCGGCCGCCTGCTAGGAGTGGTGTCCCGCAGGCTCGGCGCTTGAGAACACGCCGCCGGAGATCATGTCGTCAACGGATGCGAGGCCGGGAGCGCTTCAGGTGATCAGGCGGCGGGCGTTCGCGGCGTAGACCTTCTCGATGACGCCATGTGGCAGGTCGAGCGCCGATATGTGCCAGCGCCCGTTGGGTGGTGGATCCTTCGGCGAGTAGGGGAAGTACTCGTCAGAGGTTTCGATGAAGCGGAAGTACGTCTCGTAGGTCGCCTGCCGGAGCTGCAGCTGATCGGTGCCGAACAGGACCCGGTCGGGATGGCGCAGGAGGAGCGCGCGCGTCCGGCGCGGCTGACGGCCGAGTTCGGCGATGCGTGCGGCGATGTCGATATGGAAGTTGGGGTAGGTGTCCAGCATCCTGCCCACCCATGAGAGATCCTCCGCGTGACAGCCGGCGTGCAGGCCGATGAAGGTCGTCTCCGGGTGGGCCGCGACCAGGGCCTCCAGCGCTGCCATCAGGCGCGGGAAGCGAGGGTAGCGGTTGGCGGCGAATGACCACTCCGGGTGCCTGAGAAGCTCCTCCAGCCGTTCGTTGCGCTCGTCGACGGGATCGAAGAACGCGACAGGGTCCGCGGTGTGGATCGCGACCGGGATCGCCAGTTCCGCGGCCTTCTCCCAGAGCGGCGACAGGCGTGGGTCGTCGGGGAGCACCAGGTCCCCGTCCCCGTCACGGACGGACAGACCGAGGTCTTTCCATACCTTCAGTCCACGCGCGCCGCGGGCCACCGAACGGGCCAGATCGCGGGCGAGCCGCTCACCCGGCCGAGGAGCGGTCAGCGCGGTCCAGTCCACATGACAGAACGTCATGAACTCGTGGGGATGGCGGCGGTCGTAGCGGTCGAGGTTCGCTTCCAGCTCCTCGCCCCAGCGGCCATCGAAGTTGATCATTGTGGCTATGTTGCAGCCGGTCATCATGTCGATCAACCGTGGGACGTCGGGTACCGCCCACACGCCGCCGGTGAGCCACCGTCCCAGGTGTGCGTGCGCGTCGATCGCGGGATGAGCCGCTCTGGCAGGGCCGATGCCCTCGGCCCGCAGCCGGGAACGGGGACGGTAGTCCCGCAGTGGGAGATTCTCCAGGTCGGTCCGCTCGCGCATGTCGTCCGTTCGCCGATCGCTACAGCCGTGACCACGCCCGGCGGATCCTGGCGTAGTCGTCGGGCGTGAACGCCTCGCCTGTGGTGTCCAGGTGCGTGCCGTACAGCAGGCTCGGCACGCCGAGCTCCGGCTGCAGCTCCATGTACTCCCTGAACGCCGTGAGGGAGGGCATCGGATAGCCGTTGGTGTCGATCAGCCAGCCTGGATCGGCGATGCGGGCCATGGCCGTGCTGTGCCTCGCCTCCGTCGCGACGGAATCGGGGAAGACCGACCAAGGGCTGATGCGCACCATGTCCTGCACGTCGGCGAGGTAGGGGTTGGGTGACTGCCCGCTAAGCAGGGCATCCGGTTTGACCTCTTTAGCGGCTTCGTAGAGGAGGGAGAGATATGCGTGTGCCGCCTCTATCCCGAAGAGCCGGCCCGACCCCTCGGGGAACGCCATGCCGTAGCTGCCCGGTGTCGCGGACAGGTGGTCGATCTTGAGTCCGTCGGCGTTGAGACCTTCACGGCCTAGCAAGGCCCTGACCTGCTTGACGATGCGTTCGCGGACCGCGGGCAGGGTGGCGTCGATGGTCAGCTTCGTTCCCGGGGGCAGGGCGTTGAGCGGGATGTTGCCTTGGGGCGTCTTGGCTCGCCTGCCTGGGCGATTCGGCCTGCCAAGGCTGCCATCCGGAACGTGCGTGATGCACTGCTGGGCGGGAATGCCCTCGGTGTCCCACGGGCTCCACCACAGCAGTACGCGCCTGCCGAGGCGGTGCTGGCGATCGATGAAACCGCGAAGATCGGGCCAGCGGCCGACATCGACGTTCTTGAGGCCGCCGGCCTGAAACCAGCGGGCGTCGATGGTCAAGGTGCCCCAGGGGAGGTCGTGGGCGTCGAGCGTCTCGATCAGGTCGCGGTAAGCGGTCTGGGTGCACAGCATGTACGCGGCGTTGTCCTGCGGCCGCTCGGGAGTGCTGCGGACCCGGAACAGATCGGCCTGATAGCACTGGTGGCCCCAGCCGCACACGATCGGCCGGCTCCACCAGCTCGGCTGGTCCCGGCGAGGCTCCTGCACCAGCCCGGAGGATCGCAGCACGCCGACATAGTTGGCGACGGCCTGCTCCGCCGTGGCGCCCCGCACGATGACCATGCGCGGCGTGGTGAACGTGCCATGCAGGCGGCGGGCGCCCCAGCCGTTGACGGCGAATGCGAAATCGCGCCCGCCGAGGTACTCGAAATCGGAGAAAAGATACTCTCCCGGTTCCACCGCCAGGCCGAAGGCCAGCCATTCGCGGTCCGGCTCCGCCGCGACGGCGAAACAAAGCAGGCCAGGGTTGGCGATAAGGTTCCCGCCGCAATAGTCCGTGTCTCCCGTGACGCTGACCAGCGCGTACTCGAACGGCTCGAACTCTCTGCGCCCGTGGTAGTTCGGCTCCGGAGAGAAAACCCGCCGGAATGCCACTTCCGATCCGGTGGAATACTCCCGCGCTGCGGTGCGGCCCCGGTCGACGAGATGCATGGTGCGGGTCGAGTACGGCTGGTGGTCGCTTTCGGGTATCGAGTCGAAGAAACGGATGGAGTCCAAAGGCCCCTCGCCCTGGATCTCGGCGTGGAACTCGAGATGCTCGGCATAGACGTCGAGGTGGTACCGCTTGTTCCACAGGGTGCTCTTGGCGGTCCAGCTCAACCTTTCATGGCTGCCCTTGTCCGCGATGCCTTGCCAGTTGACCGACACATTACGGTCATACGCTTCAAGCGTGTCGACATTGATCTCGAGTCGCAGGCATTGAGTAAAGGTCGCCAGGTCGATGTACGTGGCGGGCACTTCCGGATCGGTCCTGATCCGCCAATGCGGACGAGAGAGCTCGATCATCTTTTCCATGTTCCCGCCTCGCGCCAATACGGATGAGGGTCGGCGTGGACGGCGCGCCCGAATTCAAGGGCGGCTCGATGGTCAAGGGAAAGTAAACCATACGGGCATGCGCGCCGAAAGACAGCGGACCTGCCGTTCCGTGCCTGTTTACGAGCTTGTTCTGGCCAGATACAGAACAGTCACGTAGTTCTCCACGACATCGCCCCCGAATCCCTCGTCCACCAGCGTCTCGATGTCCTTCAGTAATGCGACCCTGCGGTTCAGGGGCAGGTCGCTGATCTCGGTGAAGGTGGCGAAGAGGCCGGTGAGCCGTTTGCTGCCGAGCCGCATCGACCAGCGTATGTCCTCTACTCGGATCTCATCGAAGCTCCTGGCGAACTCCTTGACCCAGGCCTCGTGATCGAGCGCTCCCGGCTTGCCGCCTCCGCCCCTGCCGAGGGAGTGACGCTGGAAGAGGCCCTCCAGGGCGTGCCTGAACGGCGTCTCCCTTTCCGGATCGGCGTCCCGGAACACCGTCCACCATGCCGCCATCCAGGCTCCGCCGCGCAGCGTTCGCGCGATCTTCGGTAGTGCGACGTCCAGATCCAGCCAGTGGAGGCTCGTCGCCGCGACCGCCAGGTCGAACTCCTCGTCCGCCGGCGACAACTCCTCGAAGTCCGCTTCGATGACGGTCAGCGGCCGTCCGGTGAAACGCTCCCGCAGACGCTCTGCCAGGTTCGCGCCCAGCTCGACGGCGACGACCTCCGCACCCGCGTCGAGCAGTTCGCCGGTCGCTTGCCCTGTACCGGGTCCGATCTCCAGAACCCGTCGCCTGGGTCCGAGCCCACAGGTTTCGGTCAACCTCCCGAACAGGGCGGGAGGATAGCCGGGCCTGACCGCGTGATAGGTGTCGGCGTCGGCGTCGAAACTCCACCTGCGCCGTAAGCGGTCATCGTGGTCGGCCACGTCGCTCCAGCTCTCCTCACCGGGGTAGACGGGGCGGTGGCGAGCGCCAGAGCTTGACCTCGGCGATCTGGCCCTTGAGGACCCGCTGGTCGGCATCCGGCCAGGCGCCGATGCTCAGCCCGAAGGGCCACTCGATGCCGTTGGCCGGCCCAAGCCGCCGGTAACCGTCGGCCACGAGGTCACCGTTCAGGAACAGGGCCATCACCCCGTCATCGGTGTACATGAACGTGATCGTGGCCCAGGTCCCGAGCGAGACGAGAGCCGGCCGGCTGCCGATCCCGTACCAGTTCAGGTACCTGTAGACACCCGCGCCGAGCGCGCCGTTCGCCTCCACGTACACCGCGAACGACAGGTACCCCTCGATGAGGGTGCGACGGTGCCCCAGCTCGTCCAGCCGGACGACCAGCTCGGTGCGGACCCCACCGGGACGGGCGAGCGTTCTCGACGGTGGCACGAAGATCCGGTCTCGGACGCCATCGAAGACCGCGGCCTGCGGGCCGTTCCCGTCGCCGTGCTGCCAGGCGCTGTAACCGTCGTTGCCATGACCGGAAAAATCGCGCGCGTCCGGCTCCGCGTAGCGATGATGGAGCACGAGCTCGAACACGTTGTCATCGTTCATGGCCACCAGTCCATGATGTCTCCCAGAGCCTCCGCGGTGGCGTGAAGTCCTGCCGCCCCGTCCAGACGCGCGATGACCTGGAGCAGACCGGGGAGGCTTTCCAGGATTTCGTGGCGGGGCCTGGTCGTGAAGTCGCCGACCGTGGCCTCGAATTCGGCTTCGAGCTCTTCCTTGGAGCGTTGTCCCGGTGCGAGCAGGATCTCCAGACGTGCCCGCACCCGGGCTTGCGTGTCCGTCAAGGCATCGATGCGGCCGGTCACCTCCTCAGTGCGAGAGCCGGCGGAGGGAAGCAAGGTCATGAGGCCTCTGGCTCTCAGGCGCTCGATGGGCATCTCGTCGCAGGCCTGAAGTGCTGCCGCCACATCCCCAGCCGCTACCAGCGCTTCCACGGCCGCGAGCAATGCCACCGACCGTTCGCTGTCCTCCTCCAGCTCCAGCGCCACGGTCATCGCCGCGGTGGCCAGGGCAGCCTTGTGGCGGGTGGGCGCCGCCTGTGCGGCCCGGGCGAGCACCGGCACCTGCGAGACGTCGTGGAGGCCCTCCACGATCGTGAACATCTCGCGGACGACCGCGTCGCCGGCGGCGGTGTCCATCCTGTTCGCCGCCAGCGCGAGAAGCTCCACGGTCCAGGCCGGGTACGGCAAGCCCCTGGCCAGCCGCGATGCCTCCACAGGGTCTCCGTGTCGCGCCTCCGCTCGGGCGATCTCCAAGGCCAGCGCGGGCCGCCAGTGCCTCTCGAGCGTCGCCAGCACATCGGTTGCCCGCTCACGCTCGCCCAGCGAGCAATGACGTATTCCGCACGAGACCAGCACGGCCGAACGCGCCTCAGGATCTTCGAGCCCGTTCGCCACCTCCCTCAGCAGGTCAAGTGCCACCGACGGCAGATACGCGGAGGTCCGGCTGAGCAGCCCCGCACGGCCGATCGTGTGCGGCGACTTGGCCAGGTCCGACAGGAGCCGGATCGCGATCTGCTCCCCGCCCGCGGCCCCGACGTGCTCGGCGACGGCGAGCATCGCCTCGCCACGGGGCCGGGGATCGACGATCAGCGTCAGCAGGCCTTCGATATGCTCCCCGCCGAGGCGAGCGACGACAGGGGCCGCCGTCACGAGCAGTTCCTCCCGATGCTCGTCCCCCTCGACCCGCGCGACCGCGTCCAGGATCGCCTGGAACGAGCCATCCGGCGCCGTGGCGATCACAAAGGCCGCTCGATACGTGGTGTCGGAGATCGCGTCGGCCGCCGTCAGTAGTGACGCCCCAGCAGTCCCTGCTCCCGGCTCTGCTCCCGTCCTCGCCACGTCGAGGGCACTGCCGAAGGCCGCCCACGCGGCGATGGCATCGCGGCGGTCGCCGATGTTCTCGCCCATCTCCACGGCCGCCGTCGCGAGACGGTCCTTCTCCGTGCCCGCCGCGCCGGCCACGGCGAGGGCGAGCAAGTGCGCCCGCCAGTACCGTTCGGCAGGGCCGGCCGACCCTGGCGGCACGTCGTCGATCGCGTCGAAGCCAGCCTGCCCCAGGAGTTCCGCGGCGAAGTGACGGCGGCGGAGATACTCCTCGACGAAGCTCGCGCCCGCCTGCCAGTTCTCGTGCCGTGCCGACGCCTGGTTCAGGCTCGACCGGTGGCGAGCGGGCAGGGACTGCAGGCCCTCTTCGGAGTCCAGCATCCTGTAGGCGACGAGTTGATAGAAGTCATCGGTCAGCGATTGGATGATCGCCAGCAGATCGCCGCGCAGGTCACCGGAGATCAGGGGATACAGCCGGCGCAACTCGCCGAGACGCCAGTACCCGTCGGGCACGGCCCGCACCGCTGCGAGCGCCTCGCGTTCCGCCTCGTCGCGCAGTTGGCCGGGTACGACCTCGATGAGCCGGGTGAGCGTCTCCGCCCGCTCCTCGGCGGTGGGAATCTGGCGGGCCCAGGCGAGGCCTTCCGCGGCGGTGAGATTGCCGTTCTGCACCAGGACCGGCCACAGGATCGCCGGCGTGGTCGCGGCCATGCTGTTGAGCGATGCGAGGATGAGCGCGCCGCGTACCTGCTCGGCACTGCCCGGCGGACGGCTGCCGCCCGCCCCGGAAAGTCGCCCGGCGCCCGCGCGGGCCGCGTTCCGGGCGATGCCGATGTCGCGGCGATACCCCTCGAGCTGGCCCGTCCTGCGGTGGACGGCGAACCAGGTGTTGACGCGCCGCGCCCCTTCCAGCCACGACAGCTTCAGTACGGCACGCATGTCGTCGGAGCGGCCGGCCAGGTTGAGGTGTTCTACCAGGTGCCGTAGCCCGTACCCCTCGTCCAGCTGCGCTGAGGCACCCTCGCGCAGCACCGGCATTCCAGCGGAGATGCCGCCCCACTCGTTCAGATAGCGGTCGGCGAGCCGCGAGTGCGCGGATCTGGTCGAGCGCGCCAGCCGATTGGCCGACAGCCGCTCGGCCGCCGTCAGCTGGCCTGGGTCGACGTTGCCGTGGAGGAACTCCCGCAGGCTGTCATGGAAGGTCCGGTAGCGGTTCTCCTCCTCGCCTTCCTCCACCTGGACGAAGGGCCGCCAGTCGTCTTCCAGGAGACCTTCGACCTCATCGGCCGACGTGCCGGTGAGGTCGGCCAGCAACCGCGCGGGGAGCGGCTCGGCGATCGCGGCGAGCATGGCCAGGACGGGCAGGTCGAACCGGGACCAGCGCTCCTGGTGCCGCCCCTGCCACTCGTGCCAGAACTGGGCGTAGTAGTGCCAAAGGCCGGTGGGCAGGAGCGCGACATCCGCGGGTGAACGCTGCCCTCGGGCTATCTCCGCGAGGACATAGTGAAGGTAGATCCACACGCCGCCGGACTTGGCGAGCAGGGTGTCGATGAAGACCTCCACCGAGACCCCGGCGGCCTGCAACCGCGGAGCCAGCTCGGCGGACCTCGCCATTCGCTCGAGGTAGTCCTGGACGTCGCGCATGTTCCCCTCGCCCTCCGCTTCTATCGTGATCACGACGCGAGGGACGTCGAGGCGCAGTGGCACCAGAACGGGACGCTGCGACGCCACGACGTACACGCCTGCGGGCAGCGACGCGGGCAGGCCGAGCGGGTTCTGGCCGACCACGGGCGTGGTCTCGTTGAGGCCGTCCACGACGAGGACGATCGGTTCACCGGGACGAAGCTCGTCGCGACGCGCGGCGACCTCGAAGAGCAGGTCTCGCATGAAGTCCGGGCGACCCGCCGATGGCGGCAACACCCCGCCCACCGCCAGGGTCTCCAGGTCCCACGCCGTGATGAGCTGGGAGCTCAGATTGCGTACGGCGACCGCGACGTCCTGCGGGTCCGGCATCAGCCTGACGAAGTGGTGAGCATAGCCGCGCGTCCGGGCCAGCCAGGCCAGAAACGTGCTCTTGCCCATTCCCGCGTCGGCCTCCACGATCAGGTATCCCCGGTCGTGGCCGCCGATATGGCGATCGATCGCCGCGACCAGCCATTCACGTCCGGTGAAAGTGTCGAGCTCCTGGTAGAGCGCGCCGGGGCTGAGATAGGCGTCGATGAGGCGTTCGTACCGCCCGATGAAGAAGGTGTTGCCGTCTCCGGTGACGAGGAGGCTGTTGATCGCGTCGCCCCCGATGGCGATGCTGCGATCGCCCTCGGCGACGACTCCGATGGAGTCCTCCCCTGCGACCACGAGAGTCACTCGTTCTTTTCGGCAGGACTCGGGCCGTCACCGGTGAAGATCGTGCCGTGCACATTGCCGCCGACCGCGGCCGATCGGTGTCCGGAAGCGATGACTGTGGTCACCGTCGTCCCGGCGGCGACGCCTTGCTGCCACAGCCGCGCGATGTCGTCCCTGAGCGCCGGGTCGCCGGCCAGCAGCTTCTCCAACTGCCAAGCGAGTGCGCTGCGCGCGCCCTCGCTGTCCGGATGCTCGGCGACGTCCTCCGCCGCTTCCTGCGCCGCGGGACGCTCGGCGATGTGGCCGCCGAGTCGTTGCCAGAGCTGCACGGCGTGATCCCACGCGGCCTCACCGAACTCGCCGGCCGCCGTACCGGCCTTGCCGAGCAGCGATCCGAGAAACGGAGCCAGAAACGCGGTGATCTGTGCGAGGTCCATATCCATCTCCCGGCGTGCTCCGGTCAACGGGGTGCCTCTGTAAATTAGCCTAGTTCGCAGGCTGACGCGAGAAGTAACGCAAAGTCAGGAACCGCGAGCCTCGATCTCGAACTCCGATATGTTGCGTCTGCCATTCTTGACGGCGGAACTCCTGCTAAAGGACATCCGAAATGTGTCGTGGGCCAGACTATTCGCTGCTCGTGATCTCTATCATCACGCGAGCCCTCGAAATCCTGGCCGATACTTCCCGCACACGCCCAGACATGCCTGGGAGATCACACGGAAGACCTGGGAGAAACCTCGACCAAGGCCGTCGACAACCCCCGCGGCCACGGGAAATAAGGCGGAGGAAGGCGATACGTCGGTGCTACCCTTCCGGGGTCGGCCGCGGGACTTCGGTGCGACTTCCGGGACCCGCCTTTGAAGCGATGATTCGCAGCTCGTGCCCCCATTCCCCGGCCGACTCCGTACCTGACCCCCGGAGGCGGCGATCGAGACTCGCATCGAGACCAGTGCGGATCTGATCGCCGCCGAGGACGTCCTGCTGTTCGTGAACGCGGCGATCACCTCCACCGGCCAGCGTGAGTTCCACTCCGGCGCGGAGGAGCAGAGACTCTCGCTGGACTTCCTGCACGACTACCTGATGGGCAACTACCGCGACCTGTACGCGGCCACCCTCGCCCTGGACGTCAACGACCACAACGCCGTACTGATCGCCAGAAACCTGCTGGTCACGGCGGGAGAGGCGGACCCGGAGCAGCGTCAGGCCGAGGGGCGCCTGATCGCCCGGCGGCTGGCCCTGCTGCCGCCGCCCCGGGTGTACGGGCTCTTCCGCGAGCTGCGCCGCGCCAGGGTCAACAACCGGCGGACCAGGGCGATCATGCGGGACTGGCTGGCCGCCCGCCCCGACCTCGCGTTCGACGCGGTGAAGTACCGCGGCGCCGTCAAGGACGCCGTCCGCCATGCCCGCCTGAGCCCGGTCGGGGAGCTGGGGCCGTTCCTGTTCACCCCGCACCGACCGGCCGCCTACACCACACCGATCCTGGAGACCTGGCGGCGGGCCCACTACGAGCAGGCCGCGCTGTACGAGCTGCCCTACACGGTGGCGGAGGGGTTCGCGGCGAAGCACCGCATCGCCCGCGCCACCTTCCTGGAGCGCATCGCGCCCCGGCTCACCCGGCTGGAGCGGTTGCGCCTGCAGGAGTCGGCGCGCGGCCTGAAGGTCGACGCGGTGCGGGCCGACCTCACCACGATGCCGCTGACCCGGCTGGCGTCGTACGTACTCGCCCTCTCGCCAGGCGATCGCGTGCGCCGTCGCGCCGAGCTGACGACGGCGCTGCGCGCGGCCGCCCGCCGGACCGCGGGCGATCAGGCCGGGCGCTGGGGCGCGGTGGTCGCCGTCCTCGACGACAGCTTCTCCGCGTACGGTTCGGGGCACAAGCGCCGCCGGCCGCTCGCCGTCGCGCTCGCCTGCCATTTCCTGCTGGAGGCGCTGGCCGCCGAGTACACGCCGCTGTGGCTGTCGGGCCGTACGGACGCGCTGCTCGTCCATCCGTACGGGGCGACACCGTTCGGCGAGCGCATCCTGGACGGCCTCGAACACGGCTTCGAACACGGGCCCGGGCGCCTGGTCATCGTCTCCGACGGATGGGACAACTCGCCGCCGGGGCTCGCGGGAGAGGTGCTGCGGATCTGGCGTACCCAGCTCGACCTGGACCACGGCTGCGCCGTCGTGCACCTCAACCCGGTGTACGACGCCGCCGACTTCGACGTGCGGCGGCTGGCGCCCACCGTCCCGACCGCCGGGATTCGTGACGCCGAGAACCTGGTCGCCCTGGTGGAGCTGGCCCGGTTCGCGGACTTCGGACCCACTTCCACCAGGTCCGCCGGTGAACCAGCCGTGGGCCGGGTCGAGCGCGGTCTTCGGGACGGCGGCCCGCGCCCCGGCCCCTGGCCGTGTTCGGACGACCTCCGGCGGCAGGGGCTCGACCGTTCGAGGGAGGTCACGAGGGGTGGTGTCCGCTCCCGCCCTTGCGGAGGATGTCGTCGATCCTTCTGCCCTCCACCTCGGTGACCCCTTCCGCGCCGAGGGGGACGCCCAGCGCTTCGGCGAGGGCCCGGTGGTGGACGTCGATGACCGCTTCGATGAGCGTCGCGAACTCCTCCAGAGCGCCGCGCGCGCGGCGCCACGCCACGAGGAGGACGCAGGCTCCGGCGATGAGGGCGGGCCACCAGAAGATCCCGGCGAGCAGGTACAGGCATCCCCACCCGGCGAGGGTGACGGCTTCGGAGAAGCCGATTCGCGCGTCCACGACGGATCGGCGCACCTCGTCGCCGACGAGCAGCCAGAGGCGGGGCCAGGCCGCCGCCGCGTCGAACCAGTACTGCGCCCGGATCCGTGCCTCGACGAGCCGCACCCGGTCGCTCATCCAGGTCGGCCGCTGCGGCAGGTACGCCTCCACCACGGTGACGCCGTCCCGCTTGGCCGCCCGCAGTGCCCGCCTGCGGCGGCTCCCTCCGCTCGACGCCCCGGCGCGCAGCCACACCCGTTCGACCACCCGGCCCAGCTCGCCCGCCGTGGTGCCCGCGACGCCTGCGGCGAGCAGCGCCAGCCCGGCCTCCACCACCGCTCGGACCGGACGGTCGCGCCAGCCGCGGACGAGCCCGTCCGCCCACACCGTCAGCCGGCCGACGTCGAGGGCCTGGTCATGGCCCAGGTGGAAGCCGGCCGCCGCCACGGTGACCAGCAACAGTCCGGGCAGCAGCACCGCGGTGAACCAGCGGCCGCTGACGTGCTTGCCGACCTCGGCGAGGATGTCCGTCACCATCACGCGGTCGGCCGCATGGCCGCGCCGGAGGTGTGGCACACCGGCGTGTGCCCCTGCGCGTCGCGCCCGGCCGTACGGTCGCACCTGTCGATCGGGCATCCGTAGCTGCCCGCGCTCACCACCGGGGGCCGCGCGCCACCCGGAAACCCGACGATGCTCAGGCTGCTCCGGCCCGACCAGTTCCGCGGGGTCTCGGCGTCCTCGTCCTGGAGCCACTTGCGCACGGCACGTCGCGCGGAACCACCGTCGCGGACCCTGGCGGCGTCACGGTCGAGACGCTCGGTGACGCCGATCGCCCGCGCCTGGTCACGCAGCCCCGGCAACCGTGCGCACCACAGCGCCAGCGCCTCGGCCTCGGTCAGTTCGTCAGCCGCCATCGGCCCTCCGCCCTCATGGCTCGCGCGCACCGGCTTGCTCATCGGCGAGACTACCCCGCCCAAGCCCTTTCCCATCAGTCCTCTGTCCGCGCTGTGGGCCCCGTCGTTATCGTGACAACGACGGCAGGAGGTCGCGATGCGATTACGGTGGGGCGGCGGCCCGGAGGAGCGAATCGAGCGCGGCGTCCGGGAATACCTGAGCACGGGCCGGACCGCCGAGGTCTCCCGGCCCGAACTGACCGCCGACGCCGAACAGCTGCTGCGGGAGGTGAGCGCCGAGCCGCCGCGCTCCGCCACCAGGCAACGGGCGTTACAGCTGATCGGCTGGCTGTACCTGTGCCGCGAGGAACGCCTGGTTCGGCACCTCGATCCGCCCGGCCTCGACGAGACGGTCATGCTCGTGGGCCTGCTCCACGACGTTCTCCCCAGCACGATCCCCGAGCGACTGTGGGAACTGGCGGTCGAGTTCGGCGCCGATCCGGACAGCAGGGTGCAGGCCGCCCGTACGGTGTTGGACGCCGCGAGGAGCGGCGGCGCCGATCCCCTCGTCGGACTCGTCGCGCTCGAGCGTGCCCTGTCCGACCTGCCGGCGGACCACGCGTACCTCGCCGGGTACCACCTGCTGGGCGCCACCGCGTGGTTGGAACGCCACGAACACTTCGGGCACCCCGTGGACCTCGACAACGCCCTGGCCCGGGGCCGGGCCGCACTGACACTGTCCACGGCCGTGGGCTCCGGGCGTGCCCCTTTCCTGTACGTACTGTGCGCGATCCTGGAGCGCCGGCTCGCCCGGGAGGACACGGCCGAGAACGCCAGGGCCACCGTCGAGATGTGCAGGAAGCTCCTGGCGGTCGCGCCGGCCGGGAGTAAGGAGCACATCGGCGCCCAACTGTCGCTGGGTGAGGCCCTGTCCGCCCGGTTCGGCCACACGCGGGCGACGGCGGACCTCGACGAAGCCGTCCACGCCCTGCGTCAGGGCGTGGAGGCCGCCCTGCGAGCCGGTGCCGTGAGCGCCGACCAGTCGAAGAGCCTGTCCCGCGTCCTCTACCGGCGCTACGAGCAGACCCATGTCCGCGAGGACCTCGACGAGGCGATCCGCGTCCTGGAAGCGGCGGTGGGACAGGCCGCGTGGAGCGACCCGACGCGGGCGTCGTCGATGCTCACGGAGCTGCGAGCGCTGGAGCGGGAGCGCGCCGCGGGCCACGGGATGCCCGCGCCCGCGTGCCCCGCTCCGCGTACGCCGCACAGTCGTGCCGAAGAGGCATGCCTGTTGATCGCTCGGTCCGAAGCGGACGCCGACCCGCTCGCCCGCGATCGGGGGATCGAGCTGCTGGGCTTCGCCTTGCCGGAACTGCCCGAGGATTTTCCCGACAGGGGGGCCTACTTCGCTTACCTGGGCTCCGCATTGCTGAACCGCCACCGGTTCGGAGGCCAGGATCCGGCAGACCTCGACGTCGCCGAGGGCATGATCCGCCAAGCGGTGCGGTTGTGCCCCGAGGGAAACTCGAACCGGGTGCCCTTCCTCACCCTGCTGGCCATGACCGCGGACGCCCGGTACCGGCGCACGGGAACGCGGGAGGACCTCGACGCCGCCGTCGACACATGGTCGAGGCTGCTGGCACTGCCCCTGCCCGTCCCACGGCAGCGCCGGCAGACACTGCACAGTCTCGGCGCGCACCTGGTTGAACGGTTCGAGCACACCGGTTCACTGTCCGACCTGGACGAGGCGGTCGACGCGATGCGGCAGTCCCTGGACGTCGTCGGGCCGCCCGAGGAGGAATACGGCCGCACGGCGCTGGACCTCGCCGCCACTCTCATCCTGCGAGAGGAGCACACCGGCGCACCGCACGAACTTGACGAGGCCCGCGACCGCCTGCTGGCGGCCCTGCCGTACCTTCCGCCGGGAGACACACAGCGCGAGCGGGCGAACGCCCTGCTGGACACCGTGACCCGACGGCAGGAGGCACACCGCACCCGGCATGAGGAGATCGTCACCCCCGCCCTGCGCCGCGCGCAGTTCGTCTCGGGCCCCGGCGACCGGCCCGCGGTCTCCCCCGAGGAGGTGGGCGAGGACTCCGACGTCGTCACCGCGTTCCAGTACGGCAACGTCCTCGCCGAGCGGATCCAGCGGTTCAACCGGACCGGCGACGCCTCCGAGCTCGAAGCGGGTCTCGACATCGGCCGTCGCGTGCTCGCCGGAATGCCCGCGAACCACCCGGCACGCACGATGATCTCCAGTCACGTCGGTGTGCTCCTCCTGCGGCGCTTCGAGCAGTACGGCGATCACCAGGACCTCGACACCGCCGTCGAACACCTCCGGTACGGCGCGTACGGCCCGGACCACGTCGTCCAGCAGTTACGGAACCTGCTGAACCGGCCGGACGCCGACATCGAGGAACTGCGGCAGGCCACCGGGGGACAGGTGGACGCACTGATGTACCGGAACGATCGCAGCAGCGAGCTGTCGGCCCTGGCCGGTGCCTACGTGCGCCGATTCGAGCGCGACGGCGGCAGCGGCGATCTGGACGAGGCGGTCGACGCCGCGCGCCGCGCGGCCGACACGGTACCCGCCGACGACCTCGTCGGACGGATATCCCTCCTCCAGACGCTGGGCACGACTCTGGTCCTGCGCTACCGGCACACCCGCAACCGGGCAGACCTCGACCAGGCGATCGATCTCGGTCGCCAGGTCCTGAACACATCCCGCACGATGGGGAACGCGAGGCAGACGGCGCTGAGCAACCTCTGCAACCGGCTGCGTACCCGGTACCTGCTCACCGGCGACCTCTCCGACCTCGAAGAGGCCGTCGGCTTCGGCCGGGAGGCGGTCGAGCCGACCTCCAACGGTCATCCGGACCCCGCCGACCGGATCAACCTTGCCCTGGCCCTGTGGGACCGAGCGCTCCTCCGGGCCGACCTCGCGGACCCCACGGATCTCGACGCGGCGATCGGCCAGGCCGAGGCCGCGGCCGACGCTCTGCACGCCTCCTCACCTCAGCGCACCCACGCGTTGTTCACGCTGGCAAGCATGCTGCGCGACCGGAGCGAGACCGGCGGTACGGCGTCCCGTGCGGGCGATGCCGACCGCAGCCTGGCCTTGTTCCAGGAGGCCGCGCGAACGTTCACCTCGCCCCCGCGCGAACGACTGGACGCGGCGGTCGCCTGGGGTGGCTTCGCCGCCGACCGCGCCGCCGCAGGACACCTTGACTGGGAGGCGGCGGCGGAAGGCTTCGCCACGGCCGTCGGCCTGCTCCCACTGGCGGCATGGCGAGGGCTGGAACGGGCCGACAGGGAGCGCCTGCTGGCCCCGCGCTCGAACGTGGCCACCGAGGCCGCCGCCTGCGCGATCTCATGCGGCCGGCTGGAGCAGGCGGTCGAACTGCTCGACCAGGGGCGTTCCGTGCTGTGGGGCCAGGCCCTGGACACCCGCACCGACCTGACCGCGTTGCGGGAGGCACACCCGGAGTCGGCGGAGCGGCTCGAACACCTCCGGGCCGGACTGGACGGGGCCATCGGGGACCCCACGGGACAGCAGGATGCCGCCGAACGGCGGCGCCGGCTGGCACGGGAGTGGGAGGCCCTGCTCGACGAGATCCGCCGCCGCCCCGGCTTCGAGCACTTCCTGCTGCCCCTGCCCTTCTCCGCCCTGTCCGAGGCGACCACCGCCGGTCCGATGATCATCGTCAACGTCAGCCGGTACCGGTGCGACGCGCTGGTGGTGACGCCCGGGAGGATACGGCTGATCCCGCTGCCCGACCTCACCGCGGACGAGGCGCAGCACCGCACCGAGCGCTATCTGGCCGCCCTGGATCGGCTGAACCAGCCTGAAGCACTTACGGGGCCCAGCCAGCAGACCGTCCTGGCCACGCTGGAGTGGCTGTGGGACACGGTCGCCGGCCCGGTCCTCGACTCCCACGACGCGGGCGCCTGGCAGGGGCAGCGCGTGTGGTGGTGCCCTACCGGGCCGTTGACCCTGCTCCCGCTGCACGCCGCCGGCTACCACGATCCCGATGACGGCCGGGAGCGCGACGCCGTCATGGAACGCGTGGTGTCCTCCTACATGCCCACCCTGCGCGGTCTGATCCGAGCCGGCCGTCCGGTGGCGCCTCCGGATCAGATGCGGCGGCTGCTGATCCTGGCCCTGAGCGACCGGCCGCGATACGCGCCGACCCTGGACCCGCTGCCCGGAGCCCAACGGGAGGCGGAGTCACTGCGGCGCCGGTTCCCGGACCGGCACACCGCACGGCTCAACGCCGACGCCACCTGTGAGCGGGCACTTGACCTGCTGGCCTCGCACACCTGCGTCCACTTCGCCTGCCACGCCGGACAGAACCTCGCCGACCCCAGCCAGGGCGCGCTCTACCTGTACGACAAGCCTCTGAAGGTCACCGATCTCGCCCGCCTCGATCTGGAAACGGCGGAACTCGCCGTGCTGTCCGCCTGCCAGACGGCCGTCGGCGGTACGGAGCTGCCGAACGAGGCGATCCATCTCTCGGCGGCGCTGCTCCTCGGCAACTTCCGGCATGTCGTCTCGACCCTGTGGACCGTGGGGGACGACAGCGCCCGAAGCATCATCGATGAGGTCTATCAGGAACTCGGCGACCGGCAGGGCCGCATCCACACGTCCCGGACGGCACGCGCCCTGCACGACGCGGTCAACCGCGCCCGCAGGCGAGAGCCCTACCGCCCCATCGTCTGGGTGTCGCATGTCCACTTCGGACTCTAGTCCGGGTCGCGACCGGCGGTTCTGCGTGGGAACCGCATGACAGACCTCGTCGAGGATCCGGCGTTCAGCGGTCGTCCGTGTGTCAAGGGCGGCGCAGGTCAGTACCGCGCGGTGGAGGGCGGAACCTTGGCCGGGGCGGAGCGGAGTTCCTCTTCGAGGGCGTCGACGAGCGCCCTGGCCGCCTGGCGTAGTCGTACGCGGCGGGCGGTGAGGTCTTCGGTGAACGTCCGGGCCTTCGGCCCCACCCAGGTCGGCTGGCCGGTGAGCCGGCCGTGGGCCGGGTCGAGGGCGGCCTCCAGGATGGCGACCCGCGCCCTGACCTCCGTCAACGTCTGTTCCAGCAGTTGGCGCCGCGGATTGGGCACCAGGTCCTCCGGGCGAGAATTCATTTATTCCCCTTCGGATGCGGATACATCGGACGGACTATTGGACATTATTGGAGCTGTGGCACCTCGGCCAGTGCTGGAGGAATGCATGACACGTTTTGTGCGGTGTGGCGTTCTGGTGTGTGCGGTGGGGTTGCTGGCGGTGTCCGGATGTGGGGATAGCGGGCCTACGGCGGCGGAAGCGGGGGAGACCCTCAAATCGCATATCACCGAGTTGATGAAGGGGCGCCATGCCTTGGACGTCCGAATTACCGATTCCGGCGGGCGTGATATCTCATGTGGTGAGGGCAAAGCCAAGCGGACCTTCGCCGCCGTCGGCAGGGATCCGGCAACGGAACGTGAGGCGGACAGCCTCAATACCCTCTTGCTGGGCTCGCTTTCCGGGGTGGCCCCCTATCGCATCGTTGAAGACCATGGCGATGCTCCTATCAAGCTCGCCAACGACGAGTACAAGACAAAGATGACTTTGGAGTCGCCTGGCAATGGGCAGTACGCGGTTAGAGGCGAGACTGAGTGTCTCCCAACCTCGTGAGTTAACTATCGAAGGCCAGGCCACGCTCTCGGCCTCGCTTGTTGCCGCCTTCGAACCAACTCGCTGTGTCGTTGGACAGCCTTCCAAGTGAAACCTTGGCCTCGCTACCCATCCCATTGACCGCCGCCCACCGCTCGAAGGACTCCAACCCCTTGTTGCCCTGTTTGATCAGTTCGGCGAACGGTCTGAGGTTGCCCTTGGCGTCGATGATGGATACGCCGGGTGGGCAGCTGGCCTGGAACTCGGCGGCCGTCACCTTCGGGGTGAAGCCGTTGGCCATCAGCAGCTGCGCGTAGGTGTGCTGGCGGCTGAGGGTCGCGGCCCTGTCGTCCTTGTCGGCCTTGTCCATCCGGGTCTCGTCCTCCTTGCCGAAGGCGCCGTCGGCGGCGAGGGTGGTGCTCAACGCGAACCAGGCGAAGTCGTACGCCAGGGTCGGCGCGGCGAAGATACTGGTCAGCGCGATGGCGGTGTCGCGGGTGAAGTTCACCAGCTTCTTCCGCTGTTCGTCTACCATGTCCAGGTCGCCCTGGACCTTCTCGATCGCGGCCAGCTCGAAGCCGCGTACGTTGCCCAGAGCGGTGAACGCCTTGTCCAGGTGTTCGACGTCCCCGGTGCGCCGGGCCGTCGCCGAGGCGTCGGCGATGAGCTGCTGGGAGAAGCGGCCCATGCCCTGGTCGAACGGGGCGAGGTTCTTGGCGGAGTCGGCGAAGGTCTTCAGGAAGTTGTAGGTGTCCTTCGGGCTCAGGGTGAACGCCGCCGTCGTGCCGAAGGCCGAGGTGAAGGGCTTGAGCGTGCTCGCCTCGGTCATGTTGGCGTCGCCGATGTTCGCACCCTCGGTGATCTCGGCGGCGTAGGCGCCGGCCAGCGTCGACATGAAGATCTTGACTCCCGGCGCGACCTCCATCGGGGTGGCCGGGGTGTCCTCGGTGCCGTCGGTGTCCTTGAGGTCGCCCATGATGGTCATGACGTTGAAGGCGAACTTCGCGGCCTCGGGGCTGTGCGGGCCCTTCTCGTAGGCGCCGCCTCCGGCGGCGAGCATCCGGCCGAACTCCACGCTGATGTCGAAGTCCATGCCCGCAGGCCGCTGAAAGGCGTGTTCGGGGCTTTCCATCCGGTTGAGCTCGGTGAACAGATCTCTGAGATCCTCGCGCGACATGGCGTTGAACAGGCCCCTGGCCACGTCGGGGTTGTTCGCCAGGGCGGGCAGCAGTGGGGCGAGGTCGGTCTTCCACCGCCGGGGGCGGGTGCCGTCGCCGTCGCCGACCGGCTTTCCCACCCTGCCCCGCGCTATCTCGGTGAGCCACGCGGCGGGGAACATGCCGTACCGGAGCAGGGATGCCAGCTCGCCGTCCGGCGCCTTCTTGAGGTTGCCCGCCTCCCACTCCGAGCCGAGCAGGGCCGGCTGCGCGCCGACCGCGGTGGCCAGGGCGTCGCCGATGACCTTCCGGTGCCCGTCGGCTGCCTTCTTGTCGTACCTGTCCAGACGTTGGAGCATGCCGAGCATGCCCTGTGGGCCGATGACCCGGAAGAACCCGGCGGTCAGATAGGCGTCCTGCTGCCCGTCGGCGAGTTTGTCGAGGATCCGGTCGTAGGCGGCATCGGGCAGGCCGAGGGCGGACGGGGGAAGTTGCGAGAGCTGAAAGGCGAGTTCGGTGCCTTTCTTGGCACTGCCCGCCGGGGACTTTCCGGTCTTCTCGTCGTAGGGCAGCAGCCCCCACTGGAACGGGTTCTGGAACAGGCCACCGGTCCAGGCCGAGGACTGCTTCGGCAGGCCGACCTCCACTCCCAGCATGGGCAGGTCCTGGTTGATCGTCTGCAGGCGTTTGCGCAGCCCCAGAAGCTCGTCGCTGACCCAGCCGTCGATCTCCCTGATCGGCAGCAGGCCCACCGCCGGCACCTCGGCCGTCGCGAGGAGTTGCCGGATCCGCTCGGTCTGCTCGCCGATCACGTCGCGACCGCGTTCCAGCGCGGCGATGAAGCCCTGCATCAGCTCGGGGTCGATTCCGGCGAAGTCCGGCGACAAAGGCCCCGTTCCCGGTGACATCGCCTCCACCATTCCCTTCGCCCTGTTTTCAGTTATTTCACTCTAACTCAATAAGAAGCATATTAAAGGATGGATAATACGATTCCATCAAGCATTATGGGGCGATTCTCTGCCTTACGCGAGACGCCACCCTTGGTTGCCGCTCTCGGGGCCGGGGTGAACCTGATCCGCTGAAGAGCACTCCTCACCTGGTCGGCTCGGAGTCACATCACGCGTCGGGGAGCGACGACGGCCCTCGGAGGATCTCCGAGGGGGGTGCAGGGCGGGTCGCCGGGGAAGTCGCGAGCAGGGGAGAGGCGTCCGCCGGTCAAGGAGGGCTCGCTTCGCCGGAAGTGGACGGCGCCGCGGTGCCGGTCCGCGTCGCGCGGTGCGGTGGCGCCGCACCGCGCGATGGTGAAGACCTCGGGACCCGATCAGTCCTGCGGGCCGAAGACCTGCTGGATGGTGCCCGCGCCGTCGCCGATGATCTTCCAGAAGCGCCGGGAGAGCTCGACGGCCTCCTCCTTCGAGCCCACCTCGATGAGCGCGAAGCTGACGATGGCCTCCTTGGCCTCGGTGAACGGCCCGTCGGTGACGGTCATCTCGCCGCCGGAGGCCGAGACGCGGATGCCGGCCGGGTCCAGGCCACCGGTCGCCAGCAGCACCCCCGCCCGGGTCATCTCCTCGACGAACGCGGCCATCTCCGCGTGGACCGCCTCGCTCGGGGGTGCCGCGTCGCCGCCCTTGGTGGTCATCAGGAACTGCATCGTCATATCTCCTTCGGGTGGTCAGAGAACCGATCCTCGCCGGTCTCCGGCTACGCGTCGATCCGGACCGGCGGAAATCGACATGCCTCGCCTGACCTGGGCCGCGGCCTGATGTGACAGGGAATGCGATGTGACAGGGAATGCGGATGGGGTGACGTATCCGCAGTTCAGGAGTGTGACGGTGGGACGGCGTCGATTCCCGCCCTCCTCGTTCGACGCGTCAGCGAGGCCGGGTGAGACCGGCGGACCGAGTACGGCGACGGAGCCCCGTCGCACCAGAGAGGAAGCAATCATGACCGCCGTCCAGTCCGGCACCGTCACCCCCGCGACGCGCACCCTGCTCGCCTGCTCCGTCGCCGCCGCGGCCCTCTTCACGGTCGTGTCGCTGGCCCAGGCCTTCACCCGCGAGGGCTTCGACCTGATGCGTCACCCCCTGAGCATGCTGAGCACCGGCGACCTGGGCTGGCTGCAGATCGCCAACTTCCTGGTCAGCGGCGCTCTGACGATCGCCGGCGCGATCGGCCTGCGCCGCGTGCTGCACGGCACGCCCGGCGGCACCTGGACGCCCAGGCTGATCCTGGTCAACGGCGTCGCGACGGCCGCCGCCGGGGTGTTCGTCATGGACCCGGGCGACGGCTTCCCGGCCGGCACCCCGCTGGGCCAGACGGGTACGTTGAGCGGGAGCGCCCTCATGCACATGGTCGCCGGATCCATCGCGTTCACCGCGCTCATCGCCGCCTGCTTCGTGCTGGGCCGCCACTTCTCCCGCGCCGGCCGCCCCGGCTTCGCCGCCGCCTCGCGGCTCAGCGGTCTGGTCTTCGCCCTCGGCGACATCTGGGCGATGTCGGGCGGGCAGGCAGGATCGCTGACCCTGGCCATCGGCGCGATCACCGCGATGGTGTGGGTCGCCGTGGTGGCGGCGGACCAGCGGGCCGCGCTCCGGTAGGGACGCTCCACGGGCCGTGTCCCCTCGCATCGCGAGGGGACACGGCCCGTTCTGTTCCGTGGGACCTGCCGGCCGGGCCTCGGCGATCGCGGGGCGGCCGTGTGAAATGCCCGGCTTGTCGCGCGAAAGGACGCGGAGGCTGACCGTCACTTCACGGCGGACCGGTCCCGGGGCCGACGCCGGCCGCCGTCAGCCGTACGGGCCGAGCAGCCGGGCGCTCTCGCGTACTCCCTCGATCATCAGGTCGCGGTGCGCGCGGAAGTAGTCGAGCGGGGCCGAGGCGGCGACGGCGCCGACCACGCTCGCCGAGGCGTCGAGGACGGGAACGGCGACGCAGGCGAGGTCGGGACGGAACTCCTCGACCTCCTGGGCCACGCCCGTCGCCCTGACCCGGTCCAGCTCCTCCTCGAAGTCCTCCAGCCGGGTGATCGTGCTGTCGGTGAGGCGGCGCAGCCCGAACTCGGCGAGGTAGGTCCGGCGGGCGGGCAGGTGCGCGAGCAGCACCTTCCCGAACGCCGTCGCGTGCGCCGCCTCGTGAAAGCCCACATCCAGCGGCTGCACGCGCGGCGTCTCGGGCGAGTCGACCACCTCCGCGACCACGAGGTGGGCGTCCCGCAGCACGCTGTAGTAGACGGCGGTGCCGCTGATCCGGTGGGCGTGCTGGAGCGCCTCCGACACCAGCGGCGTGCTGCCGAGCTGGTCACGGAGGCGCTGGTTCAGCGACGTGAGCTTGTAGCCCAGGCCGTAGCCCCGGGAGTTGGGCAGCCGGACCAGGTAGCCCTCGTGGATGAGCGTGTTCAGCAGGTGGTACGTCGTGGACAGCTTGAAACCGCAGCGTCGCGCCACGGCCTTGGCGGTGACGCCGTCACCGGCCGACGCCACCACCTCCAGCACGTGCAGCGCACGCTGGACGGACGAGAGAAGTCCCTGGCTCTCAGCCGGTTGCGACACGGAGGACCTTCATGAACTCGCGCATCCACGCCGGGTGGTCGGGCCAGGCCCGCCCGGTCACCAGGTTTCCGTCCACATGGGCCTCGCTGTCGACCCAGGTCGCGCCCGCCACCTCGACGTCCGGGGCGCAGGCCGGGTAGGCGCTGCTCTCCCGGCCCTTCAGCACGCCCGCCGCCGCCAGCAGGATCGGCCCGTGGCACAGCGCCGCGATCGGCTTGCCGGCCCCGGCGAAGTGCCTGACGATCTCCAGGCAGTCGCGGTCGCTGCGGATGTACTCCGGCGCCCGGCCGCCGGGAATGACCAGCGCCGCGTACCGCTCCGGGGCGACGTCGGCGAACGCGAGGTCGGAGGGCCAGGTGTGCCCGGGCTTCTCGGTGTAGGTGTCGAAGCCGTCGACGAAGTCGTGCACCACGAACTGGAGCTTCTTGGCGCTCGGCGCGGCGATGTCCACCTCGTACCCCTCCTCGAGCAGCCGCTGGTAGGGATACATCACCTCCAGGTCCTCCGCCGCGTCACCTGTGACGATCAGCACCTTGGCCATCGCGTAACACCTCCGTAATCAGTCTCCCCCGATCCTCACCATGCGCGGGGGCAGGGTCAACGGCGGAGATTCCACGGGTCGGAAAAACGGACATTACCTGGTCCACTCACCCCGCGAGGGCGGCGCGGACATCGGGTCAGCCCTTGATCTGGCGGGTGATGGACGGGTCGGTGATGGCGGTGTCGTCGGCCAGCAGGAACGCCTTGGAGATGATGACCGAGAGCATGCCGCCCTCCTCCTCGAACGGCAGGAAGACCTGGTCGGACCCGACGCGGGGGACGATGCAGAGATAGGCGTCGTTGGGCTCCATCAGGATGTTGCCCGATCCCAGGTGGATCCGGTAGGTGCGCAGGTCACCGCGGACCCGCAGGAAGCGGTCGGTGAGTTCGGCCCGGCCGGCGACTGACAAATCCCGGTCACGGAACAGCCGCGTCAGGGCCGCGCGTGGCCTGGATCCCGTCGGGTGAGTGGCTCAGGTCGGGTGGGGCGGGGGCCGGCGGGCCAGGGCGGCGGTCGTGCCGTCGATCAGGGCCCGGAGGCCGTGTTCGAAGGCGTCCTCGCCGGGCGAACCACCGCTCTCGCGGAGCGCCACGAGCAGGGTGGCCCCCGTACCCCCGTCGAGCAGTCCGGCCAGCGCCGCGAGCCGGTCCGCGGGTGTGCCCGCGTGCTCCTGG
Organism: Streptosporangium sp. NPDC002607; assembly: GCF_053592655.1. NCBI lineage: Bacteria > Bacillati > Actinomycetota > Actinomycetes > Streptosporangiales > Streptosporangiaceae > Streptosporangium > Streptosporangium sp. NPDC002607. Next base: position 9,628 of record NZ_JBSFWD010000008.1, on the reverse strand, counting down.
CGTTCGGTCTGCTCCTGGAGGACGCATCCGTTGACGTAACGGGTGAGGGCCGTGATCGTGCGCAGTGCCAGGACCGGGGTGAAGCCGCGGCCGACCATGGCGGTCATCTCCTCGTCGAACATCCTGATCGTCGCCGGGCTCAGGGCGGCGGCGCCGGAGACGATGCGGGCGCCGTCGCGGTGGGCGAGCAGGGAGCCGCGGTACGCGCGGGCACGGCGGGTGAGCCAGTCCTGCCAGGACTCGCCGTCGCGAGGCGGGCCCATCCCGGCGGCCAGGACGATCGCGTCGGCCATCCCGTCGAGCAACTCCTGCTTGTTGCGCAGGTGCCAGTAGAGCGCGGGCGACTGGACGCCCAGCTCCGAGGCGAGCCGGCGCACCGTCAGCCCGTCCAGGCCGACCTCGTCGAGCAGTCGTAGTGCTGTATCGATCATCGTCTGCCGGGTCAGGCCGGCTCCTCGCCTGTTCTCGCCCATCGGTTGACACCTTAGCAGCGCTAAGGGAGCATGGCGGCGACGCGCCTTAGCACTGCTAAGGAACGCTCGCGCGCCGGACACCGCGCGGAGTCAGGGCCGGACCGCGAAGGCCGGTCACAGAGGGGAGAACCATGTCCAACGTGCGAAAACAGCGGCTGACCAGGGCGCTGCTGACCTGTGGTGCCGTAGCCGGACCGCTGTTCATCCTCGCGGTCGTGATCCAGGACTACACGCGCGTGGGTTTCGACCCCAGGCGGCAGCCGCTCAGCATGCTGAGCCTGGGCGACCTGGGATGGATCCAGATCGCCAACTTCGTCGTCACCGGGCTGCTGAACATCGCGTTCGCGGTCGGGCTGTGGCGGGCGTTGCGTCCAGGCCATGGCGGGACCTGGGGGCCGCTACTGATCGGCGCGTACGGGACCGGCCTGGTCGGCGCCGGTGTCTTCCGCTTCGAACCGGCGTGGGGCTACCCGCCCGGTGCGCCGCAGGGTCCTCCCGATGCCCCCGGCTTGAGCTACATCCTGCACGGTGCCGCCTTCGGCGTGGGGTTCGTCTCGCTGGTCGCGGCATGCTTCGTCTTCACCCGTCATTTCGCCGTACGGGGAGAGCGCGGCTGGGCGCTCTACTGCGCGGCCACGGGCGTGGCGCTTCCCGCCCTCTACCTGCTGGCGGGGCTGCTGTCGGAGGACGGCGAGAACTCCCAGCCCCTGAGCCTGCTCCTCCGCGCCATCGCGCTCCTGGGCTGGGGATGGGCCGCGGTGCTCGCGGTGCGGGTACGCGGATCCCACACGCCGGCCGGGCCCGGCATCGGGTCTGGAGCCGTACTCACCGACTAGGGACGCAGGGGTGACCTCATGACGTCGCCTGCCCGTGTGCCCCGACGATGCGCAGGGCGAGCTCGCAGTAGTGGTCGGCGATGTCCTTGTCACTCCACTCGCCCTCCTCGCGGTACCACCGGGCGACGTCGACGCCGAGCGACAGCAGTGCGAGCGCGCTCATCCGCGGGTTGGAGGTGTGAAACACGCCGCCGGCGACGCCGGCCTCCACGATCTGACGTATCTCCTGCCCGATGGCGCGCCGGACGGCGCTGATCTCCCTGTAGTGCTCCGGGTTGAGCGCGGCGAGCTCGTAGTTGACGACGCGTGCGCTCGTGTGGCTGCGGGCGTGGTGCATGGTGAACTCGCGGACGACCGCCAGGAGTTGCTCCACCGGGTCGTCCGAGCTCGCCGCGCCCTCTCGCACGAGCCGCAGCGTGACGTCGTGTCCCGACCGTGAGATCAGGTAGAGCAGCTCCTCCTTGGACTTGTAGTGCACGTAGAGAGCCGCGGGGCTCATCCCGGCCGCCGACGCGATGTCGCGGGTGGTCGTGCCGTGGAATCCCTTGGCGGCGAAGGACTCCACAGCGGCGGCGATCAGCCGGTCGCGGGCGATCGTAGGGCGGGTTTCCCCCGTCGTCAGGTGGTCGTCCGGCACGTCACCACTTTCTGTGATCTGGCTCACCAGCTCCCCTTGCGGTTGGGGCGTTGACAAGGATGTCGCAATTGAGGAAGGCTAAGCAAGCGCTTAGCGATAAGCAAGCGCTTAGTCAGCCTGCTCGTGCGAGGTTCTCTTGAGGCGCAGTATCTACAGCTCCGACCACGAGGCGTTCCGCGACTCGGTCCGGGCGTTCCTGGACCGGCACGTGTGGCCGCGCACGGAGCAGTTCATCGAGGCTCGGGCGTTCCCCCGGGATCTCTGGATCGAGGCGGGCAGGCAGGGGTTCCTGGGACTGGGGATTCCGGAGCGGTACGACGGTTCCGCCGCGGAGGACTACCGCTACAACGCCGTTCTCGGGGAGGAGCTCGCCGGCGTGTCCGCGGCACTGAGCTCCTCCTTCGGCATCCACTACGACGTGGTGGCCCCGTACCTGGTGGAGCTCGCCGGCGAGGAGCAGCGGAAACGGTGGCTGCCCGGGTTCTGCTCCGGAGAGCTGGTCACCGCGATCGGCATGACGGAGCCGAGCGCCGGCTCGGATCTCGCCGCGCTGCGCACCACCGCGGTGCGCGACGGGGACGGCTGGGTGCTCAACGGCTCGAAGACCTTCATCACCAACGGCTACTCGGCGGATCTGGTGGTGGTGGCCGCCAGCACCAGCCCGGAGAGGCGGGCCAAGGGGATCACGCTGTTCGGTGTCGAGACAGGGATGGACGGCTTCAGCCGCGGCCGGAAGCTCGACAAGGTCGGGCAGCCCGAGTCCGACACCGCCGAGCTGTTCTTCGACAACGTCCGGGTGCCGCATGCGAACATCATCGGTGAGATCGACCGCGGCTTCGTTCACATGATGGAGCGCCTGCCGCAGGAGCGGATCGGCGCGGCCGTCTCCAACGTCGCGCACGCCGCGCGGATCCTGCGGGAGACCATCGAGTACGTCAAGGAACGCAAGGCCTTCGGTCAGCCGGTGGGCTCCTTCCAGCACAACAAGTTCCTGCTCGCCGAGCTCGTCACCCAGATCGAGGTGTCCCAGGCCTACGTCGACCAGGTGGTCATGGCGCACGTCGCCGGAGAGCTGAGCGCGGTGGACGCGGCCAAGGCCAAGTGGTGGTCGGCGCAGGTGCAGAACGACGTGCTCGACGCCTGTGTCCAGTTGCACGGCGGCTACGGCTACATGAACGAGTACCGCGTGGCCCGTGCCTGGCGCGATGCCCGCGTGACCAGGATCTGGGCCGGCTCCAACGAGATCATGAAGGAGCTCATCGGCCGGGACCTCGGTCTCTGACCGGCGACAGAACGTGGAAAGCATCGGAGTGAGCGGTCGGGGAAGCGCGGAGATGACGAAGAGGTTCGAGGGAAAGACGGCGATCGTGACCGGTGCCAGCCGCGGCATCGGTTTCGCCATCGCGGAACGGCTGGTGGCCGAGGGCGCGCGGGTCTGCGTCACCGCCCGCAAGCGGGAGGCGCTCGAGGAGGCGGTGCGGGCTCTCGGCGGCCCCGGCCACGCGATCGCGTCCGCCGGCGGGAGCGGCGACGTCGAGCACCAGTCGGACACGGTCCGGCGCACCCTGGAGACGTTCGGCAGCGTCGACATGCTGGTGAACAACACCGGCATCAACCCGGTCTACGGGCCCATGCTCGACCTCGACGTCGAGGTGGCACGCAAGATCTTCGAGGTCAACTGCCTCGCCGCGCTGTCCTGGGTTCAGCAGGCGCACCGCGCCTGGATGGGCGAGCACGGCGGCTCGGTGGTCAACGTGTCCTCGGTGGCCGGTGTCAGGCCGGCGCCGGGCATCGGCTTCTACGGCGCGAGCAAGGCGATGCTGACCTACATCACCCAGGAGCTCGCGGTCGAGCTCGGTCCGGGCGTCCGCGTCAACGCGGTCGCCCCGGCGGTGGTGAAGACGAGGTTCGCGACCGCGCTGTACGAGGGCAGGGAGGAGCAGGTCGCGTCGGCCTACCCGCTCAAGCGGCTCGGCGTGCCGGAGGACATCGGCGGCGTGGTGGCCTTCCTGCTCTCGGAGGACGCGGGATGGCTCACCGGTCAGCTCATCGTGGTCGACGGAGGGGTGACCCTCACCGGAGGCGTGTGACCCGGCCTCCGGCGCCGCGGTCGCCGGAGGCCGGAGGGCGGTCCGTGGTCACCGCGTCGGTGACCGGCCGGCCAGGCAGGCAGCCGCCGGCCCCCACGGCCGTCGCGGGATCACCGGGCGATCCATTCTCAGTACGTCAAGACTCGGACATACCAATCAGAGGAGATCAAGTGAACGAGCAGCAGAACCGGCGGCCGGGCCGCGTCGCGATGGTCACCGGGGCCGCACGTGGCATCGGCGCCGCGGTCGCGAAACGGCTCGGCGAGGACGGATTCGCCGTGGCGGTCCTGGACCTGGACGAGGCGGCGTGCAAGCCGGTGGTGGACGAGATCGTGGCCGCCGGTGGCCGGGCGCTGGCGGTCGGTGTGGACGTGGCCGACGAGCAGGCGGTGGAGGCCGCGGTGGCCAGGGTCGCCGGGGAGCTCGGCGCTCCGACGGTGCTGGTGAACAACGCCGGCATCATCCGCGACAACCTGCTGTTCAAGATGACCGCGACCGACTGGGACGCGGTGATGGGCGTGCACCTGCGCGGGGCTTTCCTGATGAGCAGGGCCGCGCAGAAGCACATGACCGAGGCGGGATGGGGGCGCGTCGTGAACCTGTCCAGCACCTCCGCGCTCGGCAACCGGGGGCAGGCCAACTACGCCGCGGCCAAGGCCGGTCTGCAGGGTTTCACCAAGACGCTGGCGATCGAGCTGGGCAGGTTCGGGGTCACCGTGAACGCGATCGCGCCGGGGTTCATCGAGACCGAGATGACCGCCGCCACCGCCGAGCGGGTCGGGGTGCCGTTCGAGCACTTCAAGGCGGCGGCGGCCAAGGAGATCCCGGTCGGCCGGGTCGGCCGGCCCGAGGACATCGCCGCGACCGTGTCGTTCTTCGTACGGGAGGAGGCCTCGTTCGTGTCCGGTCAGGTGATCTATGTCGCCGGCGGGCCCCGCGCCTGACGGCGGAGACGACGAGGAGACGCGAATGAGGACGTTCAACGGTGTCGGCACCCACCTGGGCCACCGCGACCGGCACACGATCACCGGCGTCACCCGAGGCCGGGCGACCGTCGAGCGGGAGGACGGTGACAGGCCCGCCCGCGTCGCCGGCACCGTCCCGACGGTGGTGGCCTGACATGTCCGACCAGGAGGTGCGCGACGTCGCCCCGGGCCATGACGACCCTCCCGGGGTGGATCCGGCCCGGGTCTCGGCCTACCTTGCCGATGCCGCGCCCGGGCTGGTCGGCGGTCCGCTCCGAGCGGAGGTGATCGCCGGCGGCAAGTCGAATCTCACCTACCTGGTGAGTGACGGCACCGGTGAGTGGGTCCTGCGCCGGCCCCCGCTGGGGCACGTGCTCGCCACGGCGCACGACATGGCCCGGGAGCATCGCGTGATCACCGCGCTCGGCCCCACCGACGTCCCGGTTCCCCGGACGTACGCGCTCTGCGAGGACCCCGGCGTGATCGGTGCGCCGTTCTACCTGATGGAGAAGGTCGAGGGGACGCCGTACCGGACGGCCTCCCAGGTCGAGCCGCTGGGCCGGGACCGGACCCGGGCGATCTGTGAGCGGATGGTCGACACCCTCGCCGTTCTGCACGCCGTGGATCCGGCGGACGTCGCGCTGTCCGACTTCGGGCGGCCGGACGGGTTTCTGCAACGGCAGGTACGGCGCTGGAAGAGGCAGCTCGACGCGTCGTACAGCCGGGACCTCACCGGTGCGGAGGAGCTGCACCGCAGGCTCCGGCTGAGCGTGCCCGAATCGCCGGCCCCCGCGATCGTGCACGGGGACTTCCGGCTCGACAACCTGCTCGTCGACGGCTCGGGCGACGTCGTCGCGGTGCTGGACTGGGAGATGGCGACACTCGGGGACCCGTTGACCGACCTCGCCCTGCTGCTGGTCTACCAGCGTCTGGCGACGTTCGGGATCGATCACCCCCTGCCCGACGTCTCGACCGCACCCGGCTACCTCGCCGACGGCGAGATCCTGGACCGCTACTCCGTCGCGAGTGGCCGGAACCTGTCGGATATGGGCTTCTACCTCGGGCTGGCCTACTTCAAGCTGGCCGTGATCCTCGAAGGCATCCACTGCCGCCACACCCGGGGGCAGACCGTCGGAGCCGGATTCGACACGGTCGGCGCCGCCGTGGAGCCCCTGATCAAGGCAGGACTCGACGCACTGAAGGAGCACCGCTGATGGATTTCACCTTCGACGCCAGGACCGAGGAACTGCGCGAACGGCTGCTCGCCTTCATGGACGAGAGCGTCCACCCCGCCGAGGCGGTGTTCGACGAGCAGCTCGCCGCGCTTGAGAACCCCTGGGCCTGGTCCACCGTCCCGGTGCTGCGGGAGCTGCGCGCCGAGGCACGGCAACGCGGACTGTGGAACCTCTTCCTCCCGGGAGAGTTCGGTGCCGGACTGACGAACCTGCAGTACGCGCCGCTGGCCGAGATCACCGGACGTAGCCTCCGGATCGCTCCCGCGGCACTCAACTGCGCCGCGCCGGACACCGGCAACATGGAGGTGCTGGCCATGTTCGGCACCGAGGAGCAGCAGAGGCGGTGGCTGCACCCGCTGCTGGCCGGTGAGATCCGGTCCTCCTTCGCGATGACCGAGCCCGACGTCGCCTCCTCCGACGCGACCAACATCAGCACCCGCATCGAGCGGGACGGCGATTCCTACGTCGTCAACGGACACAAGTGGTGGATCACCGGCGCCATGAACCCCAATGCCGAGATCTTCATCGTGATGGGGAAAACGGACCCGGCGGCGGACCGGCACAGACAGCAGTCGATGATCCTGGTCCCGCGCGACACCCCCGGAGTGACGGTCAGGCGCGGTATGCACGTACTGGGGTACGACGACCACGACCACGGCGGGCATGCGGAGATCACGTTCGACGACGTCCGCGTACCCGCCGAGAACCTGATCGGCGGAGAGGGCGACGGGTTCGCGATCGCGCAGGCGCGCCTCGGGGGCGGCCGGATCCATCACTGCATGCGGTCGATCGGTGTCGCGGAGCGGGCGATCGAGCTGATGTGCCGGCGCGCCTCCGAGCGGGTCGCCTTCGGCAAGCCGCTCTCCGAGCAGGGAGTCGTCCGCGACTGGATCGCCGAGTCCCGGGTCCGGGTCGAGCAGCTGCGGCTGCTGGTGCTCAAGACCGCCTGGTTGATGGACGGCGTCGGCGCCAAGGGCGCCCACACCGAGATCCAGGCCATCAAGATCGCCACACCCAAGACCGTGGAATGGATCCTGGACAAGGCGATCCAGGTGCACGGGGCCGGCGGCCTCAGCCAGGACTTCCCCCTCGCCGCCGCGTTCGCCATGATCCGCACGCTCCGCTTCGCCGACGGCCCGGACGAGGTGCACAAGAACTCCCTGGCCCGCCACGAACTCAGGCGGCAGGCGGGAACCGCGTGACGAGCCGCCCGGTTCGGCGTTCAGCCCGACCGGGCGGGTTCGCGGGCGGATGGCGACATGCTCCGGATGGTGATGGTCGCTCCGACAGGTCGCCAGGAGGTGGGTGAGCGACCGGAGTCCCGGCCGGCATCGGCGTCAGGCGCCGGGATACTTCCTGAGCCAGGCGCCGGTGATCTCGTGATCTCCGGCGGACCAGGCCGCGAAGTCGTCCGCCAGCTCGGTGACGGCGTCGCGGCCCTCCAGGTGGGCGAGCCAGCCGGCGGGAAGCGCGGCCTCGCCGTGCCGGGCTCCCAGCAGGTTGCCGCAGACGGCCCCGGTGGAGTCGCTGTCGCCGGAGTGGTTGACCGCGAGCAGCAGTGCCCGCCCGACGTCGCCGGGCGCGGGATAGGTCAGCGCGCAGTAGACCGCGATGGCCAGCGCCTCCTCGGCGACCCATGCCCCGCCGAGTGACTCGACCCGCTCCGGGCTCGGATCCCCCTTCGCCGCCAGGGACACGGCGGTGTGCAGCGCCCGGCTGGTCTCCTCGTGCGAGGGGTACGTCTCCAGCAGGGCCGTCGCCTGCCGTACGGCCCGCGCGAGCGGCTCGTCCTCCGCCATGTCCGGCGAGGTCTGCTCGGCGGGAGTGACCAGGAAGTGCACGATGGCCGCGAAGGCGCCGGCGGCGAGGTAGCCGGTGGGGTGGCCATGGGTGAGCTGGGCGCACTCGGCGGCCAGCTCGAAGGCGTGCCGGGGACTCCGGGGGCTCCGTGCGCGCAGGCCGAACGGGGCCGAGCGCATCACCGTTCCGCAGCCCTTGGAATCGGGGTTGACCGGCCCCGGCTCGCCGAACGGCGCGGGGGCGACCACGCCCCGGTGTCGCAGGCCCGACAGGCAGGCGTTCCCGGGGGCCCGCCGGGAGTAGAGCCACCTCTGCTCGCGGAGCAGGCCGGTGCGGATCGGGTCGTTCCCAGGAGAGCCGGGCGGTGGGGAGGGATACCGCTGGGTGTCCAGCCAGCGCAGGTAGGCGTGGTGGACCGCGCCGACGTCGCCGCCGCGGATCAACCCCTCCACGGTGAACAGCGTCATCTGCGTGTCATCGGTGATCAGGCCCACCGTGCCGCGCCAGTCGGGGACCAGCCCGGTCACTCCCGCGGGCCCGTGCTGCCTGCGGATCCTCCCGATCGACTCGAACTCGATGGGCGCCCCCAGCGCGTCGCCGAGCGCGCCGCCCAGCAGGCAACCTCTCACACGGTCGCGGTAGCCCTGCGGGTCATGGGCGGGAGGGTGCACGGGCATGATCCTTTCGTTGTCGGTTGACATCAACAAAACTTGAGGTTTGAGAGTGTGCGCGAAGGTATCGACGGAGAGTGATCGATATGCGCATTGTCCAGGTAACCGGGGCCGGGGGACCAGGGGTGCCGGTGGTGGACCGGGCGCCGGAGCCGGGGGAGTATCACGGAGCCCGGGGTGGCGCCGTGCTCGTTTGGTAACGGTGACGTAACAGGTCTTTACTGATGATTCCGCCCGGTGGTTGACTCCGATCATTCACTGTAAGCGCTTCCACCTTCTGCCGCCGTCGAGTGTAAGCGCTTCCACTCGCTGGGAGATCGGACGATAGGTGTCAAACAGTTACGAAGGTCAGGGGGCGACCATCTACGAGGTCGCGCAGCGGGCGGGCGTCTCCATCGCCACCGTCTCCCGGGCTCTGCGCAACACCGGCCCCGTCGCGGCCGGAACGCGCGAGAAGGTGCTGAGGGCGGTCGAGGAGCTCGGCTTCACCCCGAGTCGCCTCGGCGTCTCTCTCGCCCAGGGCCGCCACGCGGCCAACGGGATCGTCTTCCCCGACCTGTCGGGCCCCTATTTCGCCGAGGTCCTCCTCGGGTACGAGGAGGTGGCCTCCGAGCTCGGCCGCTCCGTGCTCATCCTGTCCACGCGCGGGCGGGCCGCCGTGCAGGACCTGGTCAGGGACCTTGTCGGCCGGGTGGACGGCATGGTGATCTTCGGCAGGACCGTCGAGGACGCCGTGGTGGACGAGATCATCAGGAGCAGGACGCCGCTGGTCCTGCTCGCGCGTGATCCCGTCGAGCGGGCGGACGCGGTCTGCAGCGAGAACACCGCGTCGGCCGAGGCGCTCACCACCCACCTGCTCGGCCACGGTTACTCCACCTTCGCCCTGGCCGGGGACGACGACCGGGGCGACGTCACCCAGCG